>JAICGL010000033.1 GCA_025923175.1 Acidimicrobiia bacterium | reverse complement strand
GGAGGCGGCGGAGGCGGAGGAGGCGGAGGAGGGGGCCCGTTGACCCGGTCGAAGCTGGCCGTGTACGTCTGGTTTGCTGCCGGCGCCACGATCTGGTGCGTCTGGGGCTTCCCGTCCGACCATGACCGGAAGTAGTAGGTGCGGTCGGGGTAACTCTGCGGACTCGGAGCGTGGACGGTGAACTCCATGTTCGCCCAGGCGGTGACGGTCGCCGCCCCCTTGAGCGTCTGGTCAGCCACCTGGAGGGCGAGCGCCGTCGACCGGTCGGTGTTGAAGGTCAGCGAGACCTTCTTCGGCAGGAGATTCCTGGTGACCGTGGTCTTGATCCCGTTCGGTGCGGTAACCGTGAGCTGGACTTCGACGTAGCTCGTCGCCGCCGCACCCAGATCCTCGGGCGACGGGTAGGTGATGGCAACGTCGTTGCCCGACGCCGGACCGAAGTAGGGGTGGATGTGCGACTCGTGGTGCAGCAGGACCTGCCAGCTGAGCGCGCTGGCGGGAAGTGTCACGCCCCGGCCGTCGACGCCGGTGCCCTTGAGCCGGAGAGCGTCGTGGGAGGAGTACGTCGGGTCCGCCGACGGTGACAGGATCGTCGCCGTGGGCGGGTCGCCCACCGTGACCGTCCTGGTCGCCGGCTGCGATTCCCGGCTGCCGTCCGACACCCGCAGCGTGGCGGTATAGCCGCCTTCGGCCCCGTACACGTGGTCAACGGTCGGCCCGGAAGTCACAACGAGCGTGCGCCCGTCGCCGAAGTCCCAGTGGTAACTGAGGGGCGAATTCAGGGGACTCGTCGAGGCGCTCGCGTCGAAATGCACGGTGGCCGGAGCGCTCGAGATCTGGGTCGGCGACGTGGTGAAGGAGGCAACCGGGACCGGGATGTGCTTGGCCAGGCGGCGGACCTGACCGGTGTACGTCGTGTAGTACAGCGCCTGCGTGCCGTTGTACGGCCCGAACTGCATGCTGACGGCGCTGTTCACACCGAGGCCCGAGACGACTGTCTCGGTGGTGTACTTCCCGCCGCTGCCGGGAACGAGCCGGAAGATCTTGCCGCAGACGTAGTCGGCGAAGAGGTACGACCCGGAATAGCCGCCCCAGAGGCCCTCCGGCACCCAGGCCGATGCCGTGATCGCCTTGCACCCGCTGGAATGGGCGTAGTCGTAGATCGGGTTGGTCATCCCCGCCGGCGGGGTGCCGCAGTCACTGGTGGATCGGGTGGCGCAATGCCCTTCCCGTACGTTCCAGCCGTAGTCCGCTCCCTTGGCGCCGAGGTCGATCTCTTCCCAGAGGGCGAGACCGACATCGTTGATATGGAACGTATTGGTGCCGGGCTTGAACGAGAAGCGGAACGGGTTCCGGAGCCCGGTCGCAAAGATCTCGCTGCACGGACCGCTGCCGGGCGGGACCCCGGCGGGATTCGTGCAGCGGCGGGCGCCCGGCGCCGACGCATACGGGTTGTCGGCCGGGACGGCGCCGTTGCGAGTGACCCGCAAGACCTTGCCGAGCGGCAGGGCGAGGCTCCGGGCGTTGTCGTTGGACGCCTGGCACTTCGTCTGGTCGGTCACCCGGCAGCCGGCGTCGCCCACGGTGACGTAGAGCAGGCCGTCGGCCCCGAACTCGATGTCGCCCCCGTTGTGCATGCCGAGGGCGGCCATGTTGTCGAGGATCACGACCTCGCTGGCCGGGTCGATGACGTCGGAGCCGGCCGGCAGCACGAAGCGCGACAGCCGGTTCACCGGGCCCTTGGTCAGAACGATCGAGCCGTCGTCATACGTGTAACACGTGCCGACCCGGTTGAAGGTGTAGAAGAGGTAGACGAAGTGGTTTGTGCTGTAGGCGGGATCGACCGCCACGGCCCCAAGCCCTTCCTCGCGCCTCGAGCACACCTTGGCGGACAGGTCGACAACCGGAGTCGGTACGACCCCTTCGTTCTTGATCATTCGTAGGACGCCCGGCTTCGAGCTGACCAACATCCGCCCGTCGGGCAGGAACGCCAGATCGGTCGGGGCGGACACGTCAGCGACGGTGCCCTCGATGAACCCGGCGGGGATCGTGACCGCGGCCCGAGCCGGTTCTGGCAACCCCACGGCGAGCGTACCGACGACGAGGGCCATCACCCCCAGGACGCCCGTCAGCCGGTCCGGCCGGCCCACGCGTCGGACGCGCCGACGGGACAAGACACGAAGAAACACCGCTAACCCCCCAGGCTTCGGCCTGGTCATTCGGCGCATGCCCGGACCTCACCTCCCGAACGGGACAATGGGCCCATCTGGGAGAAGCGGTCAGGAATAGGCGGAGCGGAACAGCACCAGATACACCGTCGACGCCAGCATCACGGCCAGGAAGACGCGCCGGATCGCGGCCGGTGACATCGACCGCGCCGCCCGCGCTCCGACGAACGAGCCGAACAGGCCGCCGGGAACGAGCGCCAGGAGGTCGCTCCCGTCGACGTTGCCCAGCGTGGTGTGGCGGACGGCGGCCACGAGGCTGGCCACCAGAATGGCGAACAGGGAACTTCCGACGGCTACTTCCCGGCGGACCCGTCCGACGCGAGACATCACGGGGACGATGAGGAACGCTCCGCCGACTCCGAAGAGGCCTTTCAGGAGGCCGATGAACGAACCACCGATCGCGGCGCCGGCCAGCGGCTGGTCCGAGGCATGCCTCGGGGGAGGCAGGTGAGGCTCCCCAGCCTCGGCCGGTGCCGGAGTGGCGACGGGCCGCAGTGCTTCCCGGATCGGCCTGCCGGGGAAGCGGGTCGGCGCCGCGGCGGGCGGCTCCTCCAGCTCCTCGAGTTCCTCGTCGTCCTCGGCGAGATCGACGGGCAGATCGATCGGGCGGCGGCTCTGCGGCCAGGCCAACGAGACCCCGGAGACGGCGGCTGTGAACAGCGCCAGCGCCAGCACGAGATCGCGGCCCTCGAGCGCCTCGGCCACCTGTGCCCCGACCAGCGCGAAGGCGGCCGCCGACGAGCCGATGACGAGGGCCAGTCGCCGGTCGACGGACCGCAGGTGGACGTGCATGAACGTGCCCCAGCCGCCCATGACCATCAGATAGACGAGCGCGGTGCCGATCGCCACGTGGGGGTTGACATCGGCCGCCAACAGCAGCGCGACGGTGGCGAATCCGCCCCCGGCGCCGAGCATCCCGGCGAGAACGCCGGTCAGGCAGCCGACTGCGACGAGTACGACTTCGTTGGCCATCCCAAGAGCAAGCGGTAGGCGCCCCCGGGGCGGGTGCGAACGTTAGGAAAGGTTACTTCTTGCCCGCGCCCGCCTTGGGTTTCTCGAAGGTGGAGAGCACCTCGACCAGGGTGCGGACTCCGAAGCCGGTGCCGCCCTTGGCGATGTAGCCGTCGTCGCCCGACGCCCGGGCCGGGCCGGCGATGTCGAGGTGGACCCAGGGAATGTCGCCGGTGAACTCCGACAGGAACAGACCGGCGGTGAGCGCCCCGCCGCCGCGACCACCCGTGATGTTCTTCAGGTCGGCGATCTCGGAGTCGAGATCCTTGCGGTACTCCTGGGGAAGCGGCAGGTGCCAGACCGACTCGCCGGCCCGCTCGGCGGCGTCGCGCACCTGGCCGATCCAGGGGTCGTCGTTGCCCATCAACCCCGCGATCTTCATCCCGAGGGCGACCACGCAGGCGCCGGTGAGGGTCGCCAGGTCGATGACGGCGTCAGGCTTCTCCTCGGCGGCCAATGACAGGCCGTCGGCCAGGATGAGGCGCCCCTCGGCGTCGGTGTTGAGCACCTCGACCGTCTTGCCGTTGCGGATCTTGAGAACGTCGCCGGGCTTGATCGCCCGGCCTCCCGGCATGTTCTCGGTCGTCGGCACGAAGGCGATGACCTTGGTCTGCACACCGGCCGCCCGGAGAACCGACATCGCCCCGATCACGGCCGCCGCCCCCGACATGTCGGTCTTCATCGTCTCCATGCCATCAGCGGTCTTGAGCGACAGGCCGCCGGAATCGAAGGTGATGCCCTTGCCGACGAGGGCGACCGTACCGGCAACCTTCCCCTTCGGGGTGTAGGTCAGCTTCACCAGCCGGGGCGGCTGATCGGAGCCGAGCGACACGCCGAGGAGCCCGCCGAGGCCCTGGTTGGCGATCTCCACCTCGTCGAGGACCTCGATGTCGAGGCCACCGTCCTCGGCCGCCCGCCGGGCCTCCTCGGCGAGCTGCGACGGGGTCATGGCCCCGGCCGGTTCGTTGACCAGGTCGCGGGCCAGGGCGACCGCACCGGCCACTGCCACCCCGCGGTCGAGGGCCTGGGCGATCTTGTCGTCCTTCTTGCCGAGCAGCGTCAGCTTCTCGAGCGCCGGGGCGTCGCCCTTCTTGTAGCGGAGGAACTTGTAGGCGCCGAGCGCCGCCCCTTCGGCCACGGCCTGGGCGGCCCCGATCCGGTCGCCACCCGGCGGGACGGTGTCGAGCAGCGTGGTGGCGATGGTCTTGGCCTTGGGGCTGCGGCGCACCACCGCCGCGGCCGCCCGGCGCAGCCCGTTGACCGAGACGGCCTTCTTGTCGCCCACGCCGACGAGCAGGACGGCCTTTGCGTTGAGCTTGCCGGCCGGCACGGCCAGCGTCTCCTCGGCCTTGCCCTCGAAGCCGGCCTCGGTCATGAAGGCGTCGAGCGTCCCGCCGGCGGCGGCGTCCACTGCCTTGCCGCCGGGGCCGAGCACCCGCCCGGCGAAGACCGGGACGGCGAGGACGTCGGCGTTGACCTTGGCCGGGGCGCTGCTGGAGAGACTGGCGGTGATCGGCATCGGGGGGCTCCTTCCTGCGGGGCGGGCGCGCTGGGCTAGGTGCGGACGGGGCGCCATTCGCCCTCTTGCCAGCGGGCCAGCGTGTAGACGAGATCGGCCAGGCGGTTGAGGTAGGGCACGACGTGGCTGGCGGCGGGATCCAGCCAGCCGTCGCGGGTGGCGGCCACCGACGCCCGTTCGGCCCGGCGCACGACGCACCGGGCGAGGTCGAGGGCGGCGGCCACCCGGTTCTCGCCGGGCAGCACGAACTCCTGGGGCGGGTCGTAACGGGAGGTGACGTCGTCAATGATCGGCTCCAGGGCGGAGACCATGTCGGCGGTCACGAGCGACACGCCGGGCGCCAGCTTGGAGCGGTTCTCCGGTGCCGTGGCCAGCTCGGCGCCGGCCACGAACAGCTCCCGCTGCAGCCGCACGAGCAGGTCATTGAGCTCCGAACCGGCCTCGGTCTCGGCCCGCGCCAACCCGAGAGCGGACACCGCCTCGTCGACCTCCCCGTAGGCGGACGGGCCGGCGGAGTCCTTCCCGACGCGTGTCCCGTACAGCAGGCCGGTGGTGCCGTCGTCGCCCTTGCGTGTGTAGACCTTCATGCGGACTGGGAGTCTAGGGGGCTTCACCTGCCTCCCCCGAGCGATCCCGATCCTGATCGGGTCCAGAATTTCAGAGACCCTCCGGTAGCCTTGAGCGGACCATGGGGTCCTTTCTCGACACGCTGCGCGAACGTGTCGTCGTCTTCGACGGCGCCACCGGCACCAATCTCCAGGCTCTCGATCTCGGTCCCGAGGATTTCGGCGGCGCGACGCTCGAAGGCTGCAACGAGATCCTGCCTGTGACCCGGCCGGCGGTCATCGCCGAGCTGCACCGGAGCTTCTTCGAGGTGGGGGTCGACGCCGTCGAGACCGACACCTTTGGCGCCTTCCCGCTGGTGCTGACCGAGTACGGCATCGCCGATCGCACCTTCGAGCTCAACGAGGCGGCGGCCCGGATCGCCAGGGAGGTGGCGTCGGGCTACTCGACACCCGACCGGCCCCGCTGGGTCGTCGGGTCGATCGGCCCGGGCACGAAGCTGCCCTCGCTGGGTCAGATCGACTTCGTCACGCTCCGCAACGGCTACGAGGACCAGGTTGCCGGTTTGCTGGCCGGCGGCGTCGACATCCTGCTGGTCGAGACGGTCTACGACCTCCTCCAGGCCAAGGCGGCGATCATCGCCTGCCGGCGGGCCATGGCCAAGGCCGGGAAAGATCTGCCGCTCATGGTGCAGGTGACGATGGAGACGACCGGCCGGATGCTGGTCGGCTCCGAGATCGGCGCCGCGCTCACGGCAATGGAGGCGCTCAAGCCCGACGTCATCGGCCTCAACTGCGCCACTGGGCCGCGGGAGATGACCGAGCACCTGCGCCACCTGTCGCGCCAGTCCCGCACGTTCCTGTCGTGCCTGCCCAACGCCGGGCTGCCGTCGATCGTCGACGGCGCCACCCACTACGACCTGACGCCCGACGAGCTGGCGGCGGCGCACGACCGCTTCACGGCCGAGCTCGGCATCAACGTCGTCGGCGGCTGCTGCGGCACGACGACCGAACACCTCCGCCGGGTTGTGGAGACGGTCTGGGGACGGGAGCCCGTACGGCGCGAGCCGGTGGTGGAACCCGGTTGCTCGTCGATCTACACCGCCGTCCCGTTCGACCAGGACACCGCCTACCTGACGATCGGCGAGCGGACCAACGCCAACGGCTCCAGGAAGTTCAAGGAGGCGATGCTGGCTCGCGACTGGGACACCTGCGTGCAGATGGCCAAGGAGCAGGTGAAGGAAGGAGCCCACGTCCTCGACGTCTGCGTCGACTACGTCGGCCGCGACGGTGTCGCCGACATGCACGAGATCGCCGGGCGTTTCGCCACCGCCGCCGCCCTGCCGCTGGTGCTCGACTCCACCGAGCCGCCCGTCATGGAGGCCGGCCTGCAGCACATCGGCGGCCGGGCACTGCTCAACTCCGCCAACCTGGAGGACGGGCAGGCGCCCGGCTCCCGCTGCGACCGGGTCTTCGCCCTGGCCCGGGAGTACGGCGCCGCCGTCATCTGCCTCACCATCGACGAGGAGGGCCAGGCCCGTACCGCCGACTGGAAGGTGCGGGTGGCTAAGCGGATCCACGACCTGGCCGTGAACGAGTACGGCCTCGAGCCGGGCGACCTGATCTTCGACGCCCTCACCTTCCCCCTGGGCGCCGGCCAGGAGGACCTGCGGCGCGACGCCATGGAGACCATCGAAGCCATCCGCCGCATCAAGGCGGAGCTGCCCGGCGTCTACACCTGTCTTGGGGTCTCCAACGTCAGCTTCGGGCTCAGCCCGGCCATCCGCCAGGTGCTCAACTCGATGTTCCTCCACGAGTGCGTCGAGGCCGGTCTCGACTCGGCCATCGTCAATTCCGCCCGTATCCTGCCGCTGCACCGTGTCGACGAGCGGGCCCGTGAGCTGTGCCTCGACCTGATCTACGACCGGCGCCGACCGGGCTATGACCCGCTGCACGAGCTCATCGCCGCCTTCGCCGACGTCGAGGCGGGAGCGGTGGAGCGGGAGGACCGGTCGGGCTGGTCGGTCGAGGAGCGGCTCAAGGCCCGCATCATCGACGGCGAGCGCGACGGCCTCGAGGCCGATCTCGACGAGTCGCTGACCGGCGGGCGGCCCGCGCTGTCGATCATCAACGACGTCCTGCTCGACGGGATGAAGGTCGTCGGTGACCTGTTCGCCTCCGGAGAGATGCAGCTGCCGTTCGTGCTGCAGTCGGCCGAGACGATGAAGACGGCCGTGGCCTACCTCGAGCCGCACATGGAGAAGGCCGACGCCGGCGGCAAGGGCCGGGTCGTGCTCGGCACGGTGAAGGGCGACGTGCACGACATCGGCAAGAACCTGGTCGACATCATCCTGACCAACAACGGCTACGAGGTACGCAACCTCGGGATCAAGGTGCCGATCTCCGCGTTCGTCGACGCGGTCGAGGAGTTCAAGGCCGACGCCGTCGGCATGAGCGGGCTCCTCGTCAAGAGCACGCTGATCATGCGCGAGAACCTCGAGGAACTGAACTCGCTCGGCCTCGAGAAGATCCCGGTGCTGCTCGGCGGTGTGGCCCTGACCCGCAGCTACGTGGAACGTGATCTGCGGGAGGTCTACAAGGGCCGGCTCTTCTACGGGAAGGACGCCTTCGAGGGGCTGCGCACCATGGAGACCCTCATCGAGGGCAAGCGCAGCGGCAACCTCGACCCCGACTTCGGCCGGGCGCCGGGCGGGCGGGTGCTGCCGCCCCGCAAGTCGCAGCGCGCCACCGAGGAGGTCGACCCGGCCTCGATTCCTGCACGCTCTGCGGTGGCCGACGACAACCCCGTCTTCAAGCCGCCGTTCCTCGGCTCCCGGGTGGCCAAGGGCGTCCCGCTCGACGACATCGCCGCCTACCTCAACGAGACGGCGCTCTTCCGCAACCAGTGGCAGTACCGACCCCAGGGCGGCGAGAGCGACGAGGAGTTCAAGGCCCGGATCCGCCCGACGCTGCGGGCCGAGGTGGCCAAGGCCAAGGAGGGCGTCACGCTGGTGCCGGCCGTCGCCTGGGGCTACTTCCCCGTCAATGCCGACGGCAACGACCTCATCGTGTGGACCGACGACAACCGCACCGAGGAACGGGTGCGGTTCAACTTCCCCCGCCAGCGCAAGGAGCCGTGGCAGTCGATCGCCGACTTCTTCCGTTCGGCCGCCTCAGGGGAGGCCGACTACGCCGCCTTCCACGTGGTGACGATGAGCGACGTCGCCTCGGCCCACGCGGCCGAGCTGTTCGCCGCCAACAAGTACCAGGACTACCTCCACTTCCACGGCCTATCGGTGGAGATGGCCGAGGCGCTGGCCGAGTACTGGCACCGCCGCATCAGGGAGGAGTGGGGCTTCGCCGACGAGGACGGGCCGACGCTCGGCGGCCTGTTCAAGCAGCAGTACCGGGGGTCCCGCTACTCCTGGGGCTACCCCGCCTGCCCCGAGCTCGACGACCAGGTCAAGGTGGCCGAGCTGCTGGAGATCGGCCGCATCGGGGTGACGGTTTCCGAGGAGTTCCAGCTCCACCCGGAGCAGTCAACCTCGGCCATCGTCGTCCACCACCCCGAAGCCAAGTACTTCATCCTCGGATAGCGGCTACCACGGCGGCGGGTAGCCGGCCTTGTCCAGCCGACCCAGTGGGCGAGCCGCTGGGGGCCCGAGGGCTAGCTGAACTCGCCCATGGGGGCGAAGTCGTTCTGGACCTCGGTGTTGATGATCATCGGGGCCGCACCGATCACGGTGGGGAACCAGACCAGGAAGTCCTTGAAGTGGTCGGTCTCGCAGTGGGCGCCGCCGGCGGCCTGGTCGACGAAGCTCTCGATGATCGAGAACTCGTTAGGAGACTCGATGCTCTCGTAGACGTCGAAGGAGTTGTTGCCCGGCTCGTCGCGGCAGGCCTTCGCATACTTCGTGATGCGGTCGAGCCACTCATCCCGGCGGTCAGCCCGGATCTGAATCTTCAGGTTGATGAGAATCATCCGCGTCTCCCTCCCCGACGACGTCCCGTTGACGGAGCTCGGCCAGCAGGGCCCCGTACGCGTGGAAGCCTAAGCGTTCCCGGACCAGCGCGAGAAGCGCGTCGACGAAGGCGGGTCCGTGTCCGCTGCCGGCGGTGACGACGTGAGCGACTTCGTGGAGCACCACCGGCTCCCGGAGGCTGGCGACCCGGATCTCGCTGCTGCCCTCAACGGCGTAGCCACTGACGTGCTTGCTCCTGGTGCGGGCAACCGGGATCGCCTCGACGTGGGCCCAGCGGTCGGCCCACCAGTCGCTGCCGATCAGGTCGTCGAGGTAGGCCCGGACCTCCCGCAGATCACGGAACACCCGCCCGGCGCCGGCCAGGGCGGCGTCCTCGCATGCGTAGACGCTCAGCTGGCGTTCCCGGGGGTTCACCGGGGCAGCGACGGGGCCGCTCCGTCGTGGACCGACCCGCGAGCGAGGCTGGCATCGCGCCCGGCGGCCCGGCCCTGCTCGTACCCGGAGTACGACTGGGACCCTGACAGGCGCGAGGTGCTGAGCCGCCCGACTCTGGCCTTGAGTTCGTCCTCCACCCGCTTGGCCTTGTCGGCGAGGACGAGCGCCACGCTGCGACCGTTGCGGGTGCGGGAGGCCTCGTGCTCCCGGGCCGCCGCCGCTTTGGCCTCCTTGGCGGCCTCCCGCAGTCGCCGGGCGACCTCCTGGGTGAACCCCTCCAGGAAGGCGGTGGTGAACGACCGCCCGTGCTCGTAGGGCCCCCGGACGGCGAACCCGAGGGCGGCCTCAGCCTGGTGGCAGAGGCTGAAGAACAGCGTCTCCGCCCACTCGACGTCGGCGGTGAAGCCGAAGACGTTGAACCGGTAGCTGCCATCTTCCGCCCGGGCGAAGTACCCGGCGCAGCCGGTGTGGACGGCCACCACGTGGGCCAGGTTCACCTTTCGCCGGCCGTACGCGCCGGGCATCACCCAGGTGCGGTCGATGATCGCCCGGGGCGCCTCACCCTCGGCCAGCATGGCCTGGTCGATGGAGTACTTCTGCTGTAGGGCGTGGGCCTTAGCGACGTACGCCCCGGCCGCCTCCTCGTTTCCCTGGTCGGCCAACGACTCGGCCGTGGCCAGCAACCCCTGAATCTTGCGGACGTAATCGGCCTGGATCCCCATTGGGCGGGCACGGTAGCGCGGCCGCTCCGGCCGTCAGCGGCAATTTGAAATGCTGCCCACCCGGTGCAGGCCCCCGCCGGGCCGTCCCAGCCCGGTCGAGATCCCAACCTGTTGCGGCGGAGCGGCGTTCACGGCCGTCAACGCCTGGACGGCGCAACGAGTTGCGGTATCTGGCGCCTCCGGGTGACGGCGGCGCAGGACAGGGTCAAACTCAGCAGAGAGCCGGCCAGGGCGCCAATGATTCCTCCTTTTAAGACGTCGAGAGTGTCGCCCTGGCTGGCGCCCTGCACGGAGCCGACGGCGCCCATCAGCAGGAGGCCGCCGATGACGGCGGCCGCGACGGCGCGGCGGGTCCGGGACAGGACGTTGACACCGTCCCGGACCCGCGCCTGGCCGTCCCCTTCCGACGCATCACCGGGCTGGGGCGGGCGCTGGGACGCCCGGTGGGCCCACACGCCGAGCACGGCCATGCCGAACACGCTGCTGCCGTACTGCAGCCACCGGTAGACCGGGAACCAGCCCGGTCCGATGTTGTGGCTGAAGCCCGACCACAGGCTGACGACGACGCCGCCCTCGTGGGTGAAGGCATCCCAGGTGATGTGGCTGAAGGAACCGATCACGATCGAGGCGCAGAGCCAGGCGAAGCGCGCCGGCGGTCCGAAACGCACCGAGTCAGCCCACCCGTTGGTCAGCCCTCCCGTGCCCGGCCGCAGCAGGGTCGCCAGCACCGGCCCCACGAGCCGGTGCCAACAGAAGAGCACCAGCAGCGACGAGGGGAGGCACAGCACGAACAGGCCGGGAATGGTGTGGCCGATCGTCCGGTGGGCCGACAGGTGCACCAGGTACTCGAAGTCCGGTGCCATCGCCCCCACCGCCAAGCCGGGGAGGAGCAGCCGCCCACCGGACAGACGGTGCAACGGCTTGGCGGTGACGCTGTGGGCGATCGTGAACGGCATGCCCCCATTGTTCGCCTGGCGCTGCCCTCGGCCTCCCCCCTCCACGAAACCTCCACACGATCCCCGCGGCCCTCTCACAGCAAGCGCGCCGCGTGTCTCAAGGAGCGGTTCCGCCCCGAGAATGAACCGGCAATCCCAGACGGGTTCCGTCGTCCCCTGCGCAACGATGTTGGAGTCGAAATCGACGTCTGTATGGTCGATCTCGACTCCAACGTTCGATCGAGTGCACCCGGACGTACCGATAGAGGGCGGTCTTGATCTGAATCCGGTGGGAGCCCGATCGCGGCCATGCCCGGACCGCCTCGACAGGACGGCCCGGGCATGGGAGATCGGTGCGGCTACTTGTTGGCCGCCTGCTGGTACTTGCGGACCGACAGCGGCACGAACACCGCCAGGATGATCCCGACCCAGATCAGGCCGTAGACGACGGGGTGTTCGAGCGACCAGGCGCCGGTCGCCGCGGGGCCGTTGCCGAACAGTTCCCGGGCGGCCTGGGTAACGGCCGACACCGGATTCCACTCGGCGAAGGCCCGGAGCACCGAGGGCAGGTTGTCGGACGGCACGAACGTGTTGGCGATGAACGTCAGCGGGAAGATGAACATGAACGAGGCGTTGTTGACGACCTCGGGCGTCGGGACGACAAGCCCGACATAGGTCATCACCCAGGAGATGGCATAGGCGAACGCCAGGATCAGCAGAAACCCGAGGACGGCTTCCGGCACCGACGTCCGGATCCGCCAGCCGACGAGCAGGCCCGTGGCCGACATGACGCCCAGCGACAGGACGTTGTTGACGATGTCGCTCGCCGTCCGGCCCACGAGCACCGCGGCCGGGGACATCGGCAGCGACCGGAACCGGTCGATGATGCCCTTCTGCATGTCGTCGGCCATCCCCGCTCCGGAGAAGGTGGACCCGAAGATCACCGTCTGGACGAAGACACCGGCGAGCAGGAACTCGCGGTAATTGAGGTCGCCGGGCAGATCGATCGAACCACCAAACACGTAGGCGAAGAGCAGCACGAACATGATCGGCGACATCAGGGTGAAGACGAGGATGTCGGGGACCCGCTTGATCTTGATCAGGTTGCGCTTGGCGACGATGGCGCCGTCGGCCAGCGCGAGGTTGAGCTTGTTCATGCCGCCGTCTCCTCCTTCTCCCGGGCCGGCTCCTCGACGGGAGCGGCGAGCGTGTCGACGCCATGGCCGGTCAGGGCAAGGAAGACGTCGTCGAGCGTGGGGCGGCGCAGGCCGATCTCGACGATGGCCACCCCCGCGGCCCGCAGGCGCTGGAGGGCGGACTCGAGGGCCTCGGCTCCGCCGGTGACCGGGGCGGTGATCCGCCGCGACTGCGTTTCGGACTGGATATCGCCTGTCCCGAGCGCGGCGAGCACCGATTCGGCCCGGGCGAGGTCGGCCGGGGTCTCGACAACGATTTCGATGCGCTCGCCGCCCACGCGGCCCTTGAGCTGATCGGCGGTGCCCTGAGCGATGGCGCGGCCCTGGTCGATGACGAGGATGTCGTCGGCCAGCCGGTCGGCCTCCTCGAGGTACTGGGTCGTCAGCAACAGCGTGGTTCCGCCGCGGACCAGTTCGCGGATGACCTCCCACAGTTCGTTGCGGCTGCGGGGGTCGAGGCCGGTGGTCGGCTCGTCCAGGAACAGGACGGGTGGTTCGGCGATGAGCGCGCCCGCCAGGTCGAGGCGGCGGCGCATGCCACCGGAGTAGGTCTTGACCGGCCGATCCGCCGCTTCGGCGAGGGCGAAACGGTCGAGGAGTTCATGCGCCCGTTGCCGGGACTGCGACTTGCCCAGCCGGTAGAGCCGGCCGACCATCTCGAGGTTCTCGAATCCGGTCAGGTACTCGTCGACGGCGGCGTACTGACCGGAGAGACCGATCCGCCGGCGCACGGCTTCGGGGTTGCTCAGCAGGTCCACGCCGGCGACCTCGGCGCGACCTGCGTCGGGCCGAAGCAGTGTGGTGAGGATGCGGACGGCCGTGGTCTTGCCTGCTCCGTTGGGCCCGAGCAGGGCCAGCACCGTCCCTTCGGCCACGGCAAGGTCGAGGCCGTCGAGGGCCGTCACCTCGCCGAAGCGTTTCACCAGGCCCGCGGCCCGGATGACATCAGCCATGTCGACTCCTTTGTCTCTTGGCCCTTCGTCATTGGGAGCGGCGAAGGGTCGTGGCGGCCCTTCGCCGCCCATCAACGCATTTGGACGGCGAACCATGCCTGTCTGTCCGCCGCCCATTTCGGACGTTCTCGGGCGAATCTCGAGGAGGTGCTGGTCAGCCCTGCACGAGACCCACCACGTGGCCTTGGGGATCAGCGAGAAGGCCGACCGTCGGCCCGGCGGGCAGATCGGTGGCCGGCTGGATCACCTTGGCACCGAGCCCTTCGGCCTTGACCAGCGCGGCGGCGACGTCCGCCACCTGGACGTAGAACGTCACGTACTCCCGGGCCCGGTCGTCAACGGCGTAGATGCCGCCGGGAACGCCGGCCGACGTGCCGGTGTCGACCATGCCGTAGCCGCTCGGGTTGTCGGTGTTGACCTTCCAGCCGAACAGGTCGCCGTAGAACCCGGTCAATTCGCCCAGATCGTGCCCTGCTACCTCGAACCAGACCACCGGTGCGCTCATCTCATCGTCTCCTTCGTCTCGTGTGCCGAGTGACGAAGACGAGCGTGACCGACGCCGGCGACAACCCTATGTCGGGAATTCCAAGAATGTCGTTAGGGTTCGAGGATCGTGTTCCGCAGGTGGGCCGCGATGGTGCCGGCCACCTCGTCGAGACTTCGTTCCGGGGCCTTCTCCTCCAGGACACGGGCGGCCTCGATCCGGTCGAGCCGGAAGGTGCGGCCGCCGTCGCGCAGCCGGCACCACGCCATGAGATACCACTTGCCGCCGCCGCCCATGAGCCCATACGGCTCCACCTGACGGGCTTCGGTGGCGGTACCCGTCCGGTCGACGTAGTCGAGTTCGAGCACCCGGTGGCCGGTCACCGCCTCCTCGACCGCTTCCAGCACCGGCGTCCGGGCCAGCTCTCCCCG
>JAICGL010000032.1 GCA_025923175.1 Acidimicrobiia bacterium | reverse complement strand
ACCTGGTCGCCGTAGCCCCCGTCGGACTTGCCGTGGAAGAAGTGATTGAAGCCGACCTCGTACAGCGATGCCGAGGAGGCGTAGGTCGACAGATGGCCGCCGAGGCCGTCGTAGCGCCGGTTGGCCCTGGTGACCATGGCCATGGCGTTCCACCTGATGAACGCCCGGATACGGCGTTCGATGTGTTCGTCGCCGGGGAACCACGGCTCCTCTTCGGGCGGGATGGTGTTGATGTAGTCCGACGACACCATGGCCGGCACGCCGACGTGGAGGTCGCGGGCCCGGGCCATGAGGCGGGCCAGCAGGAAGCGGGCGCGCGGCCTTCCCCGCTGGTCGACCACCGAGTCGAGGGAGTCGACCCATTCCCTGGTCTCGCTCGGGTCGATGTCGGGAAGCTGATGCGAATACCCGTCGATGATCACCCTTCCAGCCTAAGGCTTGTGCGGGCGGGGGTGCGCGGGTCTCTCAGCCTGTCCCGGTTACGCTCGCCCCCGTATGGGGACCAAGAAGATCGCCGCTGCGCTCGCCGCCCTGATGCTGGCAGGCGCCTGCGGTGGAGACGGCGACGGGAACAAAGGTGACGGACCGGTCGCGGCGGCCGAAACAACCACGACGACGGCCGCGCCCGAAACGACGACGACGTCGGCAGCGCCTGAGAGCTCGACCACGTCGGCGACTGCCACGCCGAAGACCACGGCCAAACCGGCTGCGGCATCTCCCACAACCGTTTCGACCGGCCGCACTTCAGGGCCGGTCCAGACCGCCCCGTTTGCGACAGTCTTTGTCACCGCCGCCCCGACCGATCCGGCGGAACTCGACCGTCTCGCCGACCAGCTCGCCGCCGACGAGACCGCGCTGCGCTCCCCCGCCACTCCGGCGACCGACATTCGGGCGTTGGCCATCCGGCAGCAGGCCGCCTACCGGGCCCTGTCGGCGCGGCCCGACGCACTCGCCCACGTGCTGGCCCGCCTGCCGGAACCGCTGCGGCCCATCGCCCAGGCCAACACCCACGCCGGTGCGGAGCTTCGGGCCATGACGAAACCGAAGAGCGACCTCCCGCCCTGGAAGATCATTCCTCCGCCGCCGGCCGAGGAGCTCACTGGCTATTACAAGGAGGCGGAGGCGAAGTTCGGCGTGCCGTGGGAGTACCTGGCCGCCGTGCACCTGGTGGAGACCCGCATGGGGCGTATCCGCGGGACCAGCACCGCCGGGGCGCAGGGGCCGATGCAATTCCTTCCCGCCACCTGGAAGGCGTACGGGATGGGCGGCGACATCAACGACCCGCACGACGCCATCATGGGCGCCGCCAACTACCTCAAGGCGAACGGCGGAGCGGCCGGACGGATGGACAACGCGCTGTACCGCTACAACAACTCGAACCGCTACGTCCGCGCCGTGACCCTCTACGCCCAGCAGATCGAGGCCGACCCGATCACCTACCGGGCCTACCACCAGTGGCAGGTGTACTACATCACGCCGCGCGGCGATCTGTGGCTGGAAGAGGGCTACGGCAGCTAAGCGTCTGCGACTGTCCCCGGGGGTTTAGGGGTGTCCCCCAAAGTGACAGCTTTGAAGATCAACTCGGCGGGAATCGCCCACAGGATGCTCCGGCCGGGGCCCGGCACGGCTTCCACCTGACCGCGGGAAATCCATTCGGTCACGGCGGAGATCGGCTCGAGGCACCAGCGGCCCGCTTGCTCGTCGCTGATGAACAGCACGACGGGATGGAGCAGATCCCACCAGCACAGGGCTTCGTAGGCCTCGGGGTCGAGGCGCACCATCCCGTCGGAGCGGACGGCGCGCACGTCGATGAACGTCTCGGCGGTGAGGTACGCCGGGCTGTGCCGCAGCCGCGACGGAAGGTTGGTCATGCGGAACGGCGCCCGGTCGACGGAATACCGGACGTACCACTGGGGCCAGACGGCTTCGAAGCGGCGGGCGGCAGCCTGGAGCTCCGGCGGGGCGGCGGGAACGCCCTTGAGGGTCAAGGTCACACAGCCTCCTGGGGAATGGTTGGCACTGATTGGGGGGATTGGCGAAGGCCCGTTCGCCTTGGGAACGTTCGTCCCTTTTGGCTATGACGCAGAACGCCCCTCGAATGCCGCTCCGGGATGATCCCGGCAAGAGCGCTGCGAACTGCCGGAAGGGGTGAGGAACCACCCCCCGTCATGCCGAAATCAACGAACAGGAAGGACAGGGAGAAGGGAGCACGGCGTGGGTCTGGCCCGGGTGCTGATGGCCGTCATGGTCGTCGGTCTGATCGGAGCCAATCCGGCCTTCGCCGATTCGCCAGTCCCGGCAGGACTTCGCGTCGTCAACCGGGCGGCGGTGGCGCCCGGGGTCGAACGCTTCACGCTCGAGCGGGACAAGCCGCCGCTTGTGGTGAACGTGGCACGCATCGCTCCCACCGCTGCGGTATCGCTGCGAGCCGTGCTGTCCAACGACGCTGTGGCCGGCCCCGACCCGATCGTCGAACGCACGAGCAGCATGTGCCGGCGGGTCCATTGCCTCCTCGCCGTCAACGGAGACTTCGCCGGGGGTGACGAGCAGCCGCTCGGCGGGCTGCTCACCGGCGGGGAGTTGCTGCGTACGCCCAGCACGTCGCAGCTGCAGCTCTCGGTCGGGAAGGACGGGTCGCTCTCGGCCGGCGAGCTCGACTGGTCGGGGACGCTGGTGCCGACCGACCTGGCGCCGCTCACGTTCGCCGGCGTCAACGTGGCTCCCGTAGCCGAGGGTCTCACGCTCTACACGGCGGCCTACGGGCCGGCGCTGGCGACGACAGGGGCTGTGACCGTCGTCGGTTTCCGCAACATCGAGCCCGCCGGGCGCCTGGTGGTCGGCCAGACCACGCTGGTGGAGATCGTCGGCCTGTGGGAACAGCCGGCCGGCAGTACCCCGAGCCCGATTCCGGCCGACGGCGGCGTGCTGGCCGGCCAGGATTCGGCTGCCGAGTTGCTGCGCTCGCTATGGAGCCGCGTGCAGTCGGCACAGGTCAGCAGCCGGGCGTTGCTGCGACTCGACGCGCAGGCCGGCGTGGCCGAGAGCCTCGGGGGCAGCCCGATCCTCATCCGCGACGGCGCACGCTGGTTCGCCGACGCCGCCAACGACTTCACCCGCGGCCGCCAGCCCCGAACCCTGGTCGGGTGGAACCCGGCCGGCGAAAAGCTGCTGGTGACCGTGGACGGCCGTCAGCCCGACACCAGTGTCGGCATGACCCTGGCCGAAGCGGCCGACCTGCTCCTCGCGCTCGGGGCCACCGACGGCATCAACCTCGACGGCGGCGGGTCGACGACGTTCGTCGCCGGCGGCACGGTGGTGAACACGCCGAGCGACGTCGCCGTCCGCCGGGGTGACGGCGAAGCGGTCCAGCACATCGCCTCACCGGGCCAGGACGTCATTGGTCACGTCGAGCGGCCCGTCACCAGCGCCCTGGTGGTCGTTCCGAAGAACGAAGTGTCGGTGCCACCGGTGCCGCCACAGACCGGAACGGCCGCCGGCGATCAGGCTTTGATTCTGGCGGCCCGCGCGTCGACCGACCCCGGTTCCGTTCCCGGCGGCGGTGTCCCGGCCCTCGTTCCCGTTCCCGCCGACGGCTTCGGCGGCGCACTCCGCCTGATTGCGGTGATCGCAAACACCGTCGTCGCCGCTGCCCTAGGCCTCCTGGCGCTCCGCCGTCGGCGGAGCGGAGACCCACCCACCGTCCACACCGACCACCCGGCGATGGCCGCCTGAATCCCATGTACAGCAAGGGAGACCGCCCGATGACCCGTGACCAGCTCGAAGCCCGGCTGCGTGCCACCGAGATCGCGCTCGACTGCCTCCTGGCTGAGATCGACGAACTGCGGGACCGTCTCGAAGCCCACGCGCGAATCTGCCCAAATGGGGAGATCACTCTCGACTGACGGCGTCATCGGAACGCCGGAAGGCCGTTCCTTTACCGAGCAAGCACCACGGAGCAGCTGAACCCCCGGTCCCCTCCCTGCCGGGGGTTCAGCGCGTTACAGCTACCGCCGTTGCGGGTCAGCCCTGGCGGGCTTTGAGCGCCTCGATGAGCTTCGGCATCACCTTGTGCACGTCGCCGACGATGCCGAGGTCGGCAATGCCGAAGATGGCCGCCTCGGGATCCTTGTTGATGGCGACGATGTTGTCGGAGCCCTTCATCCCGACCATGTGCTGGGTGGCGCCAGAGATACCGGCCGCGATGTACACCTTGGGCTTGACGGTCTTGCCGGTCTGGCCCACCTGGTGCGAGTAGGGCACCCAGCCGGCATCGACAATGGCGCGCGACGCGCCGGCGGCGCCCTTGAGGAGCTTGGCGAGATCCTCCACGAGCTTGTAGTTGTCAGCCCCGCCGAGACCCCGGCCGCCGGAGACGACGACGGAAGCGTCCTCGAGCTTGGGCCCGACCTGTTCGGCTTCGTGGACCTGGAGGATCTTCACCTCGCCGGCGTGGCCGGTGTCGACCGACTTGACCTGCACGACCTGTGCCGGGCTGCCCCCGCCGGGTTCGGCGGTGAACGACTTCGGCCGGAAGATGGCCAGGTGCGGAGGCCCGTCGCCCTTGAAGGCCGCGTCGACGAGCGTGTTGCCGCCGAAGATGGCCGTGCCGACCTTGACGTTGTCGCCGTCGGCCTCCCAGGTCATGCCGTTGGACAGGACGGGCCGGTCGATGCGTGCCGAGAGCCGCCCGCACACGTCGCGGCCGTCGTAGCTGGCGCCGAAGACGACCATGTCGGGTTGATGCTCGCCGATCAGTTCGGCCAGAGCAGCGGCGGCGGGCGCGCCGATCAGACAATCGCCCGTGTCGAGGGCGTAGACGGTGGTGGCGCCGTGCTCGCCGAGCGGGCCGGCCATCCCCTCGGGGTCGGCCCCGGCGTAGAACGCCTCCACCGTGCCGGCCATCTCGCGCGCCTTGGTCAGCAATTCGAGGGTGAGGGACGTGGGCTTGCCGGGCGTGTCGACCTCGGCGAAGACCCAGACCTTGTTGAGAGCCATGTCTTGTGCGTCCTCCCTCAGATGACCTTGAGCTGCTCGAGGAAGGCGACGATCTTCTCGTGGGCATCGCCTTCGTCTTCGATCTTCTCGCCCGCCTGGCGCTCCTCGGCCTGGCGGACGTCGGTGATCTCCTGGCGGGCGCCGTCCCAGCCGATCTGGGAGGCGTCAAGCCCGAGGTCGGACACCGACACCTCCTCGAGCGGCTTATTCTTGGCCGCCATGATCCCCTTGAAGGACGGGTAGCGCGGCTCGACGACACCGGCCGTCACGCTCACCACGGCGGGGAGCTGGGCTTCGACCTCGTTGTAGCCCTTCTCGGTCTGGCGCTCGATCTTGATCTTGCCGTCGGCGATGTCGACCGCCCGGGCGAAGGTCAGCGACGGCCAGCCCAGCAACTCGCCGACCTGGGCCGGGACGGTGCCTGTGTAGCCGTCGGTCGACTCAGTGGCGGTGAGCACGAGGTCGACGTCGCCGGCCCGCTTGATGGCCGCGGCGAGCACCTTGGCCGTGCCGAGGGCGTCGGTGCCGGACAGGGCGTCATCGGAGACGAGGATGGCCTTGGCTGCGCCCATGGCGAGAGCCTGGCGGATGCCCTGCACCCCTGAGGAGGGCACCATCGACACGATGGTCACCTCACCTCCACCGGCCTTCTCGGCCAGCTGGAGACCCATCTCCACGCCGAAGCTGTCGGACTCGTCCATGATCAACTTGCCCTCGCGTTTGAGGGTCTTGGAACCCGCATCGAGCTGACCGGGCATGGCCGGATCGGGGATCTGCTTCACGCAGACAACGATGTTCAAGTTCACTCCCGAGGGGTCGGGGACGGGGGTTGCCGTCAGGCCGGTCGTACCTGATCCCCCCGTAGCGAAGACGGCTTTTGATTCTTGCCGGTAGCTGACGGCGCCGTCGAAAGGAGGCGGCGCTTAGGGTGGTCAGCGATGTCTGACGGACCACCCCCGGCGCAGTTGCGCCTCCTCGACGATCTGCCGCCGGCGGCGGCGCCGGCACTCCCCCGCCTGGCCGTGACCGGGTTGGTGAGCTACGCCCGCTGCCCCCGGCAGTGCTACTGGGACGTCGTCGAGCGCCGCCCCCGCCCGCTGCGGCCGGCAGCGCGTATCGGCAGCCTGGTCCACGGATGGATCGAGCGAGAGGCATCCGGCCAGGCGTCGCTGCTCGCCGCTGAGGACGAGCCGGACCCGTGGATCGCCGAACTGAAGCAGGCGTTCCTGGAGTCGCCGTGGGGGCAGCGCCGGCCCCGAGCGGTGGAGCGGCCGTTCGTGCTGTCGGCCGGCGGCACGACCGTGCGCGGCCGGGTCGATGCCGTCTACGACACGGATGAGGCTGGCCTCGAGGTCGTCGACTTCAAGACGGGGCGGCGTCCGGCATCCGACGATGCCGGCGCGGGCTTCCAGCTGGATCTCTACGCCCTGGCGGCCGTCGACTGCTGGGGCCGCGATCCCGCCGGGATCCTGACCACCGAGTGGTACGTGCGGGAGGGCGCCGGGGTGACCCGCGAATGGGATGCTGACTCAGTCGATGCCGTGCGGGTCCGCCTCGCCGGCTTGTTGGTCGACGTGGCCGGCGGCCGTTTCGACCCGGCGCCCGGGTCTTACTGCGCCCGTTGCGCGCACGTCGCCGCCTGCCCGGAGGGCCAGACGGCGACGGCGTTCGGCCGGTAGACCCGATCAGGTCTCGGGCGAAGGTGCGGGCGGCTTCAGCTCGTTGCGAATCTTGAGCGCCAGGTCGCGAGCGACCTTCAGGTCGGCCCGAGCCAACCGGAGCGATTGCCGGGCCGGGGTCAGGACCTCGTGGTCGGCGTTCCAGTCGGCTGGCGTGAGGCCAAGGACGGCGGGTGCGACGCTCCCCGCCGCGGCGACGCCGGAAGCGATGGCGGCCTTCATCATGTCGAGGTCGAGCTTGGCCTGAGCGACGTCTCGGCCGGCGCTCTCGGCCGCCGTGATGGCGTCGGCGAGCCTGGCGGCCACGTCACCGAGCTTCGCCCCCGCGTCGGATGCCGTGTCGGCGCCGACGACGAGCCGGCCCCGGGGCAGGACGAGCGCGAAGACCCGGTTGTCCTCGAAGATCGACCGGCAGTGCTCCTTCATCGTGGCCAGGTCGGTGTCGGCCTTGATGAGGTCGGCGAGCACCCGGAGCCGGGCGGCGGTCTCGTCGATGTCGGCCAAGAGCGCCGCCTGGTGGTCGTCCGTGACGTGCTGGTTGTCGGACACGGCCGTCCGGGCGGCCGCCAGGGCCGGGAGGCGGACGTCGATGGCGGCGATGCACCGGGCGCGGAGGTCCTCGATGCTGCGGCGGGCGTCGGTGGAGCTTTCGGTGGGAGCGGTGGAGACCGGGCGGCGGGGGCCGGCCGAGGCGGCGGTCGGAGCGGCAATCACCAGGCCGACACCGACGGCGGCGGTAACCAGGCGGGTGCGGAGGGGGTTCATCGGATGTCTCCTTCGGGGGTGGCGACGTCGTGGTCGGCGTCGGTCAACTGGTGTTCGAGTTCGGCGAGGGCCCGGTCGATGCCGGCCAGGCTCTCGCTGATATCCGCCGCGGGTGCGGTGGAGGTGGTGGCGGTCGTCGCGACCGGGCGGGTGCTGGTTGGGACGGGGTGGGTCGTGCTCGTCACGGCCGGCTCAGGCGCCCCGCTCGGGGCGGTGCTCGGGGCCGGGCTCGGCTCCGTTGCGGCTACGACCCCCGCCGGGCTTGTAGCCGGCTCGTTCGCACCGCTGCATCCGGCGAGGAACAACCCGGCGGAGAGGGCGGCCATCGTGAGCGCACGGCGGGGGCTCGAGATGTGCGGTGTGGAGTTCATGCCCTGATGATCGGGAGCGATTGTCAGGGGGCTGTGAAGCTGCGACGAACCCTTGGTCAGAGCCCGACCGGCTGAATTCCTGTCAGACCCCCTTCGTAGTGTTCAGGCCGAGCACTTCCCCCGCTCGGAAGACGCACTCAGCGTGGGAGGTTCGCCATGTGCCTGCAGGCCGGCCCGGCCCTGGGCTTCGATCCGCCGGAACGAGTCGCCATCACCGGGGCAGCCGACGCGATCGCCTGGGCCCGCACGATCCCCGCCTTCGGGTGGTACCCCGAGGTCTACGTTCTCTTCTTGAGCGCGGAGGGCGCCCTGCGACGGGCGGCGTGGCTCGGGACGGCTGCAACGCTCGACGACTTCACCACCTGGCCCGACTTCTCGCTCGGCTACCTGCCGCCGGGCGGCGCTTCGGCCGTCATGCTGCTCGTCTGCCGGCCCGGCCGGGGCGTCGAGCCGTCGGGCTCCGACCGGCAGGTGTTCGAGTTGTTGCGGCTGGCCCATGACGCATCCGGCGTTCTGCTGGCCGACGCCGTCCTCGTCGACGGCAGGAGGTGGCACTCGATGGCTGCCTGCTGACCATTCGAGCAGTAGCGTCCGCTGCCATGGGGGCGAACTGCGATGTACTCGTGGTGGGGGGCGGGCCGGCCGGTGCGGCCGCCGCCATCCGCGCCGCCGCCGCGGGACTGTCGGTCGTGGTCTGCGACAAGGCGTCCTTCCCTCGCGACAAGACCTGTGGCGACGGCCTCACCACGACGGCACTGCGGCTTCTCGAGCGACTCGGGCTCGACCCGGCGGCGGTCGACGGGTGGGAACGCGTCGACGAGGTGGTGTTGCGCTCCCCCAGCGGCCGGATCGTCGAACTGCCGCTGCCGACCGACGGCCTCTACGCCGCTGTCGCCCCCCGGTCGACGCTCGACGCCGCGCTGCTCGACGTCGCGGCCCGCCGCGGCGCGGAGATCCGCCAGGGCGCAGCGCTCCAGTCGCTTCACACCAACGGCGCCGGCGTCGAGGCGACGCTCGAGTCCGGCGGAGCGACGCTCACCGCCCGCTATGTCGTCGCCGCCGACGGGATGTACTCGACGGTGCGCCGCCTGACCGGCGTCGACGGGCCGCACCTCGGCGAGTGGCATGCGTTCCGCCAGTACTTCACCGGCGTCGCCGACCGGCGGCTGTGGGTCTTCTTCGAACCCGACCTCCTGCCGGGCTACGCCTGGATCTTTCCGGTGAGCGGGGGGCGGGCAAATGTCGGTTTCGGGCTCCCCCGTCGCCCCGGCGAATCGGTGCGGCCGATGGCGGGCCAGTGGCGCGACCTGCTGGAGCGGCCGTCGCTGCGGGCGGTGCTGGGCGCGGCCTCCCCGGAGGGGCACCACCGGGCCTGGCCCATCCCGGCCGATCTGGGCCGGGCGCCGCTGTCGGCCGGCCGTGTGCTCTTCACCGGTGATGCCGCCGGCGCCACCGACCCGATGACCGGCGAAGGGATCGCCCAGGCGCTCGTGACGGGAATCCTGGCCGTCGAGTCGATCGCGGACGGTGGCAGCGACCCGGCGGCGGTCGGCCGGCGCTACGACGCCGCCGTGCGGCATCACCTCGCCCGCGACCTCCGCTTCGCCGCTGTCCTCGGCCGGATCCTGGCGTCGAGCCGGGGAGCCCGGGGGGCGGTCCACGCGGCTGGGCTGAGCCCCTGGACGCGACGGCACTTCGTCCGGTGGATGTTCGAGGACTATCCCCGCGCCCTGCTCTTCACGCCGTCCCGGTGGCACCGCGGTGCCTTCACCGGGCCGGGCGCCTACCGGAGTGCCTGATGCTTGCGCTGCACTTCGACGGCGCCGAGCTGCGCTGCATCGACGACCATCCGGAACCGTCACCCGGCGCCGACGAGGCCGTCGTCCGCGTCCATTTGGCCGGGGTGTGCTCCACCGACCTGCAGATCCTGGCCGGGTACATGGGCTTCACCGGTGTACCGGGGCACGAGTTCGTCGGGGAGGTCGTCGACGGGCCGACCGACATCGCCGAGCAGCGGGTCGTCGGCGAGATCAACTACGCCTGCCGGCGTTGTCCGACCTGCCGGCGGGGCCTCGGGCGGCACTGTTCCCACCGGCGGGTCATGGGGATCCTCGGCGCCGACGGCGCCTTCGCCGAGTACCTGGCCGTACCGTTGACCAATCTGCACGTCGTTCCCGACGCGGTTCCGGACGAGGCGGCCGTCTTCACGGAACCGCTGGCGGCGGCGTTCTCCATCCTCGAACAGGTGACCCTCGGCCCTGGCGACGGCGTCGTCGTGCTCGGCGACGGCAAACTCGGGTTGCTGTGCGCGCAGGTCCTGGCGGGGACGGGCGCCTCCGTCACCCTCGTGGGCAAGCACGCCGAGAACCTGGCCCTCGTTGCCGATCGGGGCGTCGCGACCACGTTGGTCGACGCGTGGAGCCCGGCCGCTGCCGCCGACTGCGTCGTTGACGCCACCGGCTCGGCCACCGGTCTCGCCCTGGCCGTTGCGGCCGTCCGGCCCAGAGGCACCCTGGTCCTCAAGAGCACGATCGCCGACGAGCACCGCCTGTCGCTCGCTCCGCTGGTGATCAACGAGATCACCGTGATCGGCTCCCGGTGCGGCCTGTTCCCGCCGGCACTCCGCGCCCTTGCCGATCGGTCCGTGGACGTCACGCCGCTCGTCGACGCGAAGTTCCCCCTGGCCGGCGGCGTTGAGGCCCTGGCCCACGCCGCCCGCCCCGGGGTCCGCAAAGTCCTGATCAGTCCCTAGGAGGGACTGGCTACACCGTCTTGACGAGCGTCTTGACGAAACCGTCGGTCTCGTCACTGATGTTGATCTCGGGGTGAGCGATCTGCTGATGCAGATGGACGATCTCCATCAGCTCGCGCTCGGTTTCCGTCGTGAACGATCCGGGGCACTCGGAACCAGCATCGACGCAGCTCACCTTGAACGCCATGGCGCACCTCGCTCTCCGGTGGCGAAGGCCTCATTCTGATGGCCCACCGAGCGAGCCGCCGTAGCTCGTACGACGGACCATCTGTGCCGATGGCGACGCTTTCGCGAGTGCTACTGGGTGAACCAGGCCTGCATGCTCTGGGCGAACATCATGTCGCCGGAGAGCTTGAGCTTGCCGGTCATGAAGGCCTGCATCCCGTCGAGCTTGCCGGTGACGAGGCGGAGGAGGTCGGGCACGGCGAGGCCCATCGTGACGCGGGCGGGCTCCGGAGCGCCGGAGACGGCCTCGCAGGTGCCGTCGGCCACCTTCAGCTGGTACTGGTGCGTGCCTTCAGGCGAGGTGATGTCGAAACCGATCACTGCTGACTGGCCACCGGCGCGGTCGGGGTTGAAGCGGGCGGCCCAGCCCTCGAAGATCTGCGTCAGCACCTTCTCGGTGCCGCGCTCGGCGACGCCGGCGTTGATCTCGTCGTCGGACTTGCCCTCGATCAAGGAAGCAAGTTCCTCGGGGCTCCCGATGTCGGCCATGAAGACGGTCCTCCTCGGTGTTGGGGGGTTACCGCGCGGTAGGTTAGCGGACGGGTGGAGCGGGCGCGTGATCGGCGCCGAACCAGGCGATCCGTTCGGACAGGCGTACGACGTCGCCGACCACGAGAAGGGCCGGGCCGGGGAGGTCGGCGGCTGAAGCCGCTTGCGGGATGTCGGCCAGCGCCGCTCTGACCACCCGTTGGTCGGGAAGCGTGCCCCGGGAGACGACGGCTGCCGGTGTCGCCGGATCGCGCCCGGCCGCCAGAAGCCGGGTGACGATGTCGCCCATTCGGGCGAGACCCATCAGGACGACCAACGTGTCGGTGGCCGTGGCGATGCGGCCCCAGTCCACCGCCCCTCCGGCGGCCGAGTGTCCGGTGACGACGGCGATCGACGAACCGCACCGCCGGTCGGTGGCCGGGATGCCGGCGTAGGCCAGTGCCGCCAGCGCCGAGGTCGGGGCGGGCACGATCTCGAAGCCGACGCCGGCCGCCGCCAGCGCTTCGGCTTCCTCGGCACCCCGCCCGAAGAGGAAGGGGTCGCCGCCCTTGAGCCGCACGACGCGTTTCCCCTGGCGGGCCAGACTCACCAGGAGGGCGTTGATCCCGTCCTGGGGAACAGGATGGCGGCCGGGTTCCTTGCCGACGTCGATGGCCACCCGACCGGAGAACAGGTCGGGATGCACCAGGCGGTCGTGGACGACGACGTCGGCGGCGTCGAGCGCCGACCGGCCCCGGACGGTGATGAGTTCGGGGTCGCCGGGCCCGGCCCCGACGATCGACACCCACCCCCCGGCCTCCGGTGAAGCGGGCTCGGAGGTATGTGGTGCGACGGGCGTTGCGTCCGACGTTGGGACGGGCGTCCCGGCGAGCACGCCGCGCAGCAACCGGCGGGCGGCCTCCCACTGGCCGGCGCCGAGCAGGCCGAGGACGTCGTGGTCGAGGGCCGTCCGCCACAGCCGGCCCCGCTCGGCGGTGTCGGCCGGTGCGATGCCCTCGGCCCGGACCTCGGCCACGAGGTCGATCAACGCCCCGAACTCGTCGGGAAGATCAGCGGCGAGCGCGTCGCGGACGTAACCGGCCAGGGTGGGTGCCCGTCCGCCGGTGGAGACGGCAACCACCAGATCGCCGCGCCGGGTCACGGTCGGACTGGCGAAATGGCAGTGGGCGGAGTCCTGGTGCGCGTTGCAGAGCACGCCCTCCTCCTCGGCCTCGGCGAAGACCGCGGCGTTGAGCGAACGATCTCCGCCGGTCACGAAGACGAGCAGCGCACCCGCCAGGTCGCCACGGCGATACTCCCGCTCGAGGAGCTCGATCTCGCCCCGCCGGGAAAATTCGACGATCCCAGCATCCGGCTCGGCGGCGATGACGACGGCGGCGGCACCGGCGTCGAGCAGGGCCGCAACCTTGGCCGCGGCGGTGGCGCCCCCGCCGACGACGACGCAGCGCCGCCCGGTGACCTCGAGCGCCAGAGGCAAGGCGAACCGCACGCTCAGTCCCTCCTGTCCCGCCCGCCGGCGAGCTGCAGTGTGACCAGCTGGATCATGGCCCCGAGCCTCGGAGGGTCCGGCCATACGGGTTCGGAGATTCCCTCCTCGCGGGCCGCTTCGGCGCACACCGGTCCGACACACACCGGCAGCACCGAGCCGTTGCAAGCCGCTCGCAACTCGTCGCTTCGGCCCAGGCTTTCCGCGATGTGGAACATGTGATGCACCGCAGGCTGGCTGGTGAAAGTCACGGCATCGACCTCACCGGCGCACATCGCCTCGATGAGACGGGCGGCCGGGCCGGCGTCCTCGGGGAGCAGCCACCGGTAGACGGGCACCTCGACGAGCTCCCGGCAGCGGGCGGACAACGCCGCGGTGGACGGGTGACCGCCGGGATCGAACAGCTGGAGCGCGACGCGGGCCGATCCGATTCCCTGCTCCGTCAGGAACTCGACAATTTCCTCCATGTTCTCCGACGGCGCCTGCCATGCGACCTCGAAACCGAGCCGGCGCAGGGCGGAGCGGGCCTTGGCGCCCCGGGCGACGACGCGGCTGTGCCGGAGCGACTCCCGGAGGGGATCCCCGAGGTTCCATTCGCCCGCCGCCTCGAACCACATGGTCATCCCCATGCCGGTGGTCCCGACGAGGAAGTCCGGCGGGCGGTCGATGAGCGCCTGGGTCGCCTGGCGCAGCGCCTCGTCGCGTGACAGGTCAACCGTGCGCATTGTTGGGCCGTGGATGACGTTCGCCCCCAGGTTCTCGAGCAGGTCGGCCTGGTTCCGCCAGCGGCGGTCGGCGGTGATGCCCACGCACCGACCGGCCAGCGGCGAGCTCTCAGTCATGAGGCCCTGGTGTACCCCAATCCGTCGAGCGTTTCGTCATCGAGCTCCAGCTTGGTCGCGTCGACCGGAGCGGAGAGGATCTCGACTATCCCGCGGCGGCGCCGGACGCGGTAGACGTCGAGCCGGACGCCGGGGTCTTCGTAACAGACACCCGTCCGCAGGTTGAAGGTCTGCTTGTAGATCGGCGAGGCGATCTTGGGCTCGCCGGCCCTGTCGCCGACGATGCCGCGGGACAGCACATTGGCGCCGCTGAACGGGTCGTGGTTCGACACTGCGTGGAGCGTCCCGTCGGCGAGACGGAACACCGCCACCTGCCGCCCGTCGACCAGTGCGCAGATGCCGGTGTCGGGATAGATCGCTTCGTAGTTGCAGATCCGGACCCAGTCGGTCACGGCCGCTCCTCCGGCCGGGCCGGACGCTTCTGGCCCCGCTCTTGCACGTAGACGAGGTTGTCGTCGAAGAGTCCGTCGGCATTGACGAAGTGGGTGAAGCGGGCGATCTTCACCGGGTCCTCGATCGTCGCCTTCCATTCGCACTCGTACGTGTCGACAAAGCGCTGCATCTCGGCTTCGAGCTCGTCGCAGATGCCGAGGGCGTCATCGATGATCACGGACTTCAGGTAGTCGATGCCGCCATCGAGCTTGTTGAACCACGGCGCCGTACGCTCCAGCCGGTCGGCGGTGCGTGTGTAGAACATCAGGAACCGGTCGAGGTACTTGATGACCGTGTCCTTGTCTATGCTCTCGGCGAGGAGTATGGCGTGCTGGGGTCGCATCCCGCCGTTGCCGCACACGTAGACGTTCCAGCCCGTCTCGGTGGCGATGACGCCGAAGTCCTTTCCCTGTGCCTCGGCGCACTCCCGGGCACAGCCCGACACGGCCGACTTGAGTTTGTGGGGCGCACGGAACCCCCGGTAGCGCAGCTCGATCTCGATGGCCAACGCGACGGAATCCTGCACACCGAAGCGGCACCAGGTGCTGCCGACACAGGACTTCACCGTCCGAAGGGCCTT
>JAICGL010000031.1 GCA_025923175.1 Acidimicrobiia bacterium | reverse complement strand
GTCGGCGACGACGCCGAGGTTGCCGGCGAGGGTCTTGATGATTGTCTCCCGCCAGCGGGCCAGCTGGTCCGGGGGTTCGCCGAGCAGCTGGCGGACGAGCTCGGAGAGCGCGTCGATGAGCGAGGCGTACGGCGAGTGGCTCGAGAACTGGTCGAACTTTCCGCCGACCAGATGGCCTCGGCGCTCGGTCACCGCCCGCTGGATCTCCCCGACGAGGACGGACTTCCCCGTTCCGGAGGCACCGGCGAGGATCAGCAGCTCCGTCGCTCCGTTACTCACCCGCTCGAAGGATTCGGCCATGGCGGCGATCTCGGCTTCCCGCCCGTAGAGCCGGGAGGGAATCTGGAAGCGGCTGGCCACGTCGTGACTGCCGAGCGGGAACGGTTCGATCTTGCCCTGCTCGCTCCACTGCCGCCTGCACTGATCGAGGTCGCGCACGAGGCCGTAGGCGCTCTGGTAGCGGTCCTCCGGATCTTTGGCGAGCAGCTTGACGACGATCTCGGAGAGGGCCTCGGGCACCGCCGGCTGGACGGCGTTGGGCGGTTCGGGCCGGACGGCGAGGTGGCAGTGCACCAGCTCCATGGCGTCCGACGCGACGAACGGCACGCGGCCTGTGAGCATCTCGTAGAAGGTGGCGCCGAGGGCGTAGAGGTCCGACCGGTGGTCGACCGCCCGGTTCATCCGCCCGGTCTGCTCGGGGGAGAGGTAGGCCAGCGTGCCTTCGAGCCGGTCAGGGCTCGTCGCCTCCCGGTGGACGCGGGCGAGCCGGGAAGCGATGCCGAAGTCGGTGATCTTGACCGTCGTCAACGCGCCGTCGACGACGATGTTGGAGGGGTTCAGGTCCTTGTGGATCACGTCGGCGTCGTGGACCTCGCCGAGCGTGCGGGCCAAGGGGATGGCCAGGCGGAGAAACGTCTCGGTGGCCATCCCGCCGGGCCCGATCATCGAGCGGAGCGACACGCCGCCGAAGTCCTCGAGGATCAACCCGACGCGGTGCTTGAACCGTTCGACCCGCAGCGGGCGGACAACCCCGTCGAGCCGCAGGTCCTCGACGATGCGGTGCTCGTGGGCGAGCCGGGCCACCTCCTCCGGTGTGGGGTATTCGCTCTTCAGCAGCTTGACGACAACCGACGTGCCGTCTGCTGCCGCCCGGGCGCGCAGCAGCAGCGCTGTACCGCTCTCGCCCAGCGTCTCGACGGCCTCGTACCCCTCGAGCTCCACCCGCCCCCTCTCCCTCTCGGCTGGGAGCCTATGTCGTCTCCTTTCGGCGATCGACGGCACAGGCTCGCAGTTCGCAGAGCGCTCAGTCCGTCTTCCACCCGACACTTCGACCATCACGGACGAGTCACTCGCGGCCAGCGGGAAAGCGAAAATCCCCGTCCGCCGAAGGGACCACACCCGGCCCGAACGGGCTAGCCCGGAGGCGTCTTAGGTTCAGGGCGCAGTGTCCCGGTACGGGCACGGTAACTAGTCCGTTCGAGCTATCGGAATAGTCACCGCGGGCTATGGCCGCTAGCCCGAGGTGGCCTCATCCTGAGCCCCGGGTACGACGAAACCGGGTGGCCACCCTCCCACCGCTGCCTCCGGTTCGTGACTACAGATCTCGATCAACAGGAGGCAGAGCCAGTGCAGTTCAAGGTCCCCGTGGCATCCGTAGTGGCCGCCACTCTTATCGCCGGTATCGCCGGCGCGTACGCCTTTGTGGGCGGTACCGCCAACCTGAACTCCTCCCCGAGCAGCGCCACCGTGACCGCTTCGGCCGCCGGCCTGAAGGCAACGGCCAACGGGGCCACGGCCGAGTTCGACGCGACGGGCGACGTCCCCTCGGCCTCGATCGAGCTGCCGATCCCGCCGCTGCCGGTCATGCCGTCGGAGCTGCCCGCCGTCACCGCTTCGGTGCCCGGCACCGGCGCCGCGGTGGCCGTCGGTTCCGGCAAGGTGTCGGTGACCACGCCGAACAGCATTCCTTCGGTCTCGTCCGGTACCTCGGGCTCCACCGCCTTGGCGATCCCTGGCATGAACATCCCCGGCCTGGCCGACGCCCTCAAGCTCGTCCCGGCCGCGCAGCTGCCCCAGGTGACCAGCATCCTCACGAGCCTGCCGGCCCCGGCGCTGAACATCATCGGCCAGGTCCTCAAGACCGTGCCGGGCGCCAACCTCGGCTCCGTCACCGGCGTGCTGGGCGGCGTGCAGGGCGGCGGTGCGCTGAACCTCTCCGGCGTGCTGCGCCAGGTGCCCGTCACCGACCTCGCACTCGTCGGTCAGGTTCTCAAGACCGTTCCGCTCGCCAACCTGACGAGCCTCGGCGGCGTGCTCCAGAACGTGCCGGCCGCCAGCGTGCCCGACCTCGTCCAGCTGCTCTCGGTCGTCGGCCCCGACAAGCTCGGGATCCTCAGCCAGCTGCTCACCACCCTCAGCGGCGGCGACCTCAGCCTGCTCGGCACCATCCTGGGCGACCTGCCCACCAACGACCTTCTCGGCGGCATCCTCGGGGGCGGCGGCCTCCTCGGCGGCATCCTCAGCCCGGTGACCAGCCTGCTCAACCTGAACGGGCTGTCCTCGGCAGGCCTGCCGATCGTTCAGAGCCTGCTGCCCCAGCTGCCGACCTCCAGCCTCGGCGTCCTCAGCAACCTGCTCAGCTCGCTGACCGCCGGCCAGGCCTCGCTGCTCGGCAACTTCCTGAACCTGATGCCCGCCGGCGGCATCCCGGTCGTAAGTAACATGCTCGGGGGCCTCGACGTGCGGCAGCTGCCCATGGTCGGCCTGCTCTTCTCCACCCTCAACAGCTCGGCGTACTCCCCGGTGACCCAGCTGTTCAACTCGGTGGCCCCGACAGGCCTGCCGGTCGTCGGCGAGTTGATCGCCGCCGTCCCGCTGCACCAGCTCCCGATGGCCGGTCAGCTCTTCACCCTGCTCCCGCGGATCTAACTCACCAGCGCTCTGCCACACTGCCACTGTTGAGGCCCGCCCTAACCGGCGGGCCTCAACGCGTTTGCTGGTAGATCCTGCCTCCGCAGGGGTAGAGCCCTGGTATGGAACTCATGTTTGTCTTGGCCGAAAGCGACGACACCCTCCTCACGAGATTCTCCGGCGTCGTGATCCTCGCGCTCGTCGTCTGGCTGGTCCTTCGCTTCATGAAGAAGCGCAGCGGCTGACGAAGCGCGGCGCAACCGCTACCGGTAGCCCGGGCGGAGCACCGGTCCCTACGATCAACCGCCGTGGGGACGAGCCGCGCCACCGCCACGGTGCTCTTCACCGATCTGGTGGGATCCACTGAGTTGCGCACGCGGCTCGGCGAAGGAGCTGCAGAGGATCTGCGCCGGGTACACGACCGGCTGCTGGCCGAGGCGGTCGAGGCAAACGCCGGCCGGGGCGTTAAGGGACTCGGCGACGGGATCATGGCCACCTTCGCCGCAGCGTCAGACGCGGTGGCCGCGGCGGTGGCCATCCAGCAGTCCGTCGACCGGCACAACCGACGCCCCGATCTCCTTGCGTTGCTGGCAGTGCGGGTCGGCATCTCGCTCGGGGACGTCACCTTTGAGGACGACGACGTCCACGGCACTCCGGTCATCGCGGCCGCCCGGCTCTGTGCCGCGGCGACCGGCGGGCAGATCCTCGCCTCCGATCTCGTCCGGGTGCTGGTCGGATCGGGTCACACCGAGGGGTTCATTGCCGTCGGACCGCTTGAACTCAAAGGGCTGGCCGAAACGCTGGTCACCTGCGAGGTGTCATGGCAACCGCGACGCCTCTCATCCATACCGCTTCCAGCCTTCCTCACCGACCTCGGGCGCATCTTCGTGGGCCGGGGCGTCCAGCTTGAACGACTCGGGCTGCTGTGGAAGGAAGCGGTGGCGGGGGAGAGGCGGGTTGCGTTCCTCGCCGGAGAGCCGGGAGTAGGGAAGACCCGGCTGGCCGCCGAGCTGGCCATCGGCGTCCACGAGGACGGAGCCACCGTGCTGGTCGGACGTTGCGACGAGGACCTCGGCGTCCCCTACCAACCATTCGTGGAGGCGCTCCGCCAGTTCGTCGATCACACTCCGCCCCACGAACTGCAGGCCCGGCTGGGCCGTTACGCAGGTGAACTGTCCCGCCTGATCCCTGAGCTTCCGGCCCTGGTGCCGGATCTGCCTCCGGCGGTGCAGTCGGATCCCGAGACCGAGCGTTACCGCTTCTTCGACGCCGTCGCCGTCTGGCTGGGAGCCGTATCCGCCGAGGATCCGGTGCTGCTCGTCCTCGACGACCTCCAGTGGGCGGCGAAGCCCACACTGCTCCTTCTCCGCCACGTCATCAGTTCCACCGACCCGAAGCGCCTGCTCATCCTCGCCACCTACCGGGACACGGAACTCGGCCATGAGCACCCGCTTGGCGACCTGCTGGCCGACCTTCGCCGCCAGCGCGCGGTGGAGCGCCTCTCGCTGCTCGGCCTCGACTCATCGGGAGTCGCCGCCTATCTCGAGCAGGCGGCCGGCCACGCTCTCGACGACGAGGACCTGGCGTTGGCCCGGGCCATTCACGAAGAAACCGAGGGAAACCCCTTCTTCGTGCGCGAGGTCTTGCGTCACCTCACCGAGACGGGCGCACTGGCGGAACAGGCGGGCAGGTGGGGGATCCGGCTGGCCATCGAAGATGTCGGCATCCCCGAAGGCGTTCGGGAGGTCGTCGGGCGCCGGCTCGCCCGTCTCTCGCCGGCCGCCAACCGCCTACTCGAAGTGGGCGCCGTAGCCGGGCCGGAGTTCGAGATGCGGGTCGTCCAGTCGGTCGACGGCCTCGCCGACGACGAACTCGTCTTGTCGTTCGAGGAAGCCACCGAGTCCCGGCTCGTGATCGAAGTCGGCGGAGCCGACGCCCGCTACCGCTTCGCCCACGCCCTGGTGCGCGACACGCTCTACAGCGGCCTCTCCGCCGCCCGCCGGGTCACCCTCCATCGGCGTGTCGCCGAAGCGATCGAGACCCTCCACGCCACCGCGCTCGACAACCACCTCCCGGCCCTGGCCCACCACTGGGCCCGCGCCGGTGCCCCCGCCGCAGAGACCTCGCGGGCCGTCGACTACGCGGCGCGAGCCGGGGACCAAGCACTGGCCCAACTCGCCAACGACGAAGCAGTGCGGTACTACCAGCAGGCGCTCGACCTCCTCGGACTGGTCGAAGGCGATGGCGGCGGAGACCGCCGCCTGGAACTGATGATCGGCCTCGGAGAGGCGCAACGCCGCGCCGGCGAACCCGCCAGCCGCACGACACTCCTCGACGCCGGTGTGCTCGCCCGCCGGCTGGACAGGGGAGAGGCGATGGCCCGGGCCGCCCTGGCCAACAGCAGGGGAACCTTCAGCGAACTGGGTGTCGTCGACACCGACCGGGTGCAGGCACTGGAAGAGGCCCTCGCTGTCCTGGGCGACGCCGACCCGGCCCGCCAGGCCCGGCTGCTGGCCAACCTCGCCGTCGAGTTGCTGTGGTCTGCCGACCCGGCCCGCTGCCGCCGCCTGAGCGACGAAGCGCTCGCGCTGGCACGACAGCACGGCGATCCTCGCGTGCTTGGGTCCGTCATCGCCTTGCGATGGGCGACGCTCTGGCACCCGCGGTGGGCGGTCGAACGGCTGCATCTCGCCGAAGAGCTGCTGTCGCTGGCCGATGTCACCGGCGACCCGTCCTTCCGGTTCTGGGGACTGTGGCGCCGCTCCCTCGCCCTCATGGAACTGGCCGAGGGGAGCGCCGCCGCCGAATCCCGCGAAGCGGCCGAGCGCCAAGCCAACGACCTGGGCCAACCGTTCCTGAACTGGTGCGTCCTCATCTCCCTGATCTCGGCGGCGGTCGCCGTCGGGCGACTGGACGAGGCGGAGAGCCTCACGCAGCAGGTTCCTGACTTCCGGATCCCCGATGCCGACACCCTCGCCGTCGCCGGCCTGGCCGGCATCCGCTACGAACAGGGTCGGCTGGGCGAGCTGGAACCGCTGTTGCGAGCCACCGTCGAACGTCTGCCCAGGGTGCCGTTGTTCCGTGCTCTGCTCGCCCTGGCCTACGTCGAACTGGGCCGAGCCGACGAGGCTCGGGCGGCCTACGAAACCGGGGACCAGACCCTGACCGAACAGGTGTTCGATTACTTCGCCTCGCCGACAGCCGCGGTCCTGGCGACAGTCTGTTCCCGGATCGGAGACAGGGAGGGCGCAGCCCAGCTGTACGAGCTGCTCACTCCGTACGCCAACCAGGTGGCAAGCCATCCCGGCATCTGGTTCGGCTCGTACGAGCATCATCTGGGCCTGTTGGCGAGAACCCTGAACCGGCTGCCCGAAGCCGACAGCCATTTCGCCAGAGCCACCGAAATCCACCAACGCCTCGGCGCCACGACCTGGCTAGCCCGCACGACGGCCGAACGAAGGCTTGCCGCCACTGGGGATCTATAGCGAAGGAGCCCGAAGCGGCGGAGCCCCTCGGCATCCGCCGCCTATAATCCATGTTATGTCAACTCGGCTAATCTCCGGGCACGATGAAGCTCACCGGCATGATCGCCACCGCTCTCCTGCTCGTCGGCGCCGTGGGCTCCGCCGCGCCGATCGCCGGCGCAGCAGAACGACGGGTGCACGGTCCCGGCGCATCCGCACCACGCGCGCACGGCCACGGCTCGGGCATCTACCTCCATCCGCCGTTCACCGGAGACCGGGTCAGCATCGAACTCGACGCCTCCGGGTCCGGGGGTCACTTCGACATCGTCCACTACGACAAGTTCGGGAAGGTCTTCTCCGAGCTAGGCGGGACGGTGAACTGCGTCGCCGTCAACGGGCGGACGGCGGTCACCACCGGGACCATCACCGCCGGACACGCCCCCGAGATCGCTGGCGATCCCAAGGGCAAGTCGTTCGCCATCACCATCGTCGACAACGACGGTGCACCCGACACACTCGGCGTGTCATTTCCCCTCAAGGAGATTCCGCCCTGCTCGGCGTGGCCCCTCAACATGGTGATGGACCGGGGCAGCTACAAGATCGGCTGACAGCCGATGCTGTCCGCTGCCATCGATCGAGTGGTGTCATCCTCGGTCGTGCAGGACGGCGCGAGCCGCTGATTGCAAGCGCTCGATCGCCAGGGTCAATTCCTCGAAGGACGCTTGGGTCGATTGGGCCGATCCCCCGCGACCGGTGAGCTTGGCGAAGGCCGCACGGTAGACCCGATCTGCTTCGCTCAACTCCCTCAAAGCGCTCTCTTCGCCGCGGTCGTGCGTCCTCATCGATCTGCCCGCCTGGCCGGCATGAACGTCCGATCGCCGAGCCGATTCTCTCCGAAGCGGTCGGCTGGGACCTTGCCTCTGGTCTGCGGGTCATGGGACCAGTCGGGCTGCTTCTCGCGGAACCGCTCGTCGCAAATGGCGACGCCGTCGACGATGTCGATGAGCTCGGCGATGAGATACGGCTCGACGGCGACGGCCTCTCCATTGAGATGAGCCTGGAACTCGCCGGGGAACCCGCTGAGGATGCTCTGCAACACGATCTTGTGCTGGTGGGCCAGGTAGCAGCGGGCCTGCTCGTTCACGGTGGAGGCATGGGTGTTGATGAACTCGAGCGTACGCTCGTCGGCCTGCGAGCGACTGACACCTTTGAGGAGGTCGGCGAGCAGGAGACCGCCGTGCTTGCACGGCGTGCATTGCCCGCAGGATTCCACGCCGAGGAACCTGGCCACGCCGGCGGCGACCGCCGCCAGGTCGACGCTGTCGTCCAGGACGATGAAGCTGGCCGAGCCCAGCCCGCTGCCGATGGCCGACAATCCCTCGTACGAGACCGGTGCGTCGAGGAGTTCCGCGGGGATGATGCCATTCGAGACCCCGGGGAGCACCGCCTTGATCCGTCGCCCCCGCAGACAGCCGCCTCCGATGCTCTCGATGACCTCGCGCAGCGGCGTGCCCATGATCACCTCGGCCACCCCATGGCGGCGGGTGCTGCCGGTCACTGTGCAGACGACGGTCCCGGGCGACTCCTCGGTCCCCACGGTGCGGAACCAGGCTGCTCCCCGGGCGATGATCCGGGCGACATTGGCCAGCGTCTCCACGTTGTCGACCAGCGCCGGGGGGGCGAACCGGTCGTCGGTGGGCCCGGCCATCTCCACCCGGGCGGACTGACCGCTGCCAGACGCCTCCCCCGCCGCCCTGACGGCGACTCGCTCGACCCCACGGTGGAAGGGCGGAGCGATCCGGGGAAACGGGAAGCGTCCGTCGATGGCCTCGAGGAGCGCCGTCTCTTCCCCGTACAGGTACTCGTCCGGGCCCTCGAAAAGCTCGAAGCCGACCCCCGGGGCCCACCCCTTGGCCTGCACCTCGGCGATGGCCGCTCGCACACGGACCACTTCGGGTTGGAACGAGCGTTTCAGGGCGAAGACCACGTGATCGGCCCCGACGGCCAAGGCGGCGATCAGGGCCCCCTCCAGGACGTGGTAGGGGTTCTTGCGCAGGATGCTGCGGTCCTTGAAGGTTCCGGGCTCGCCTTCTGCGGCGTTGACCACCACGGTGGTCGGCTCCACGGAGGAGCGATTTTCGACCATCGTCCGCCATTTCCGGCCCGTCGGAAAGCCCGCACCGCCCCGTCCCCGAAGGCCGGAGGCTTCCAACTCTTTGATGATCAGGTCAGGGTTGACCTGTCGGGCGGCCGCCAAGCCTTCCCCACCGCGGCGAGCGGCGTATTCGTCCAGGGTGGAGATGGTGTCGGTGAACAGGACGCGCACCGCGGTGTTCACGCCGGGCTCCCCGGGACGAAGGCCTTGATTGTCATCGGCGGGTCACCTCGGGCTGGGAAGACCAGTCCCGGAGGACGCCAATGGGCTCCTCGAAGGGGACGAGTGCGGGCGGGTTGGGTGTTAGAAGCCTGGACCGGGCCCCTGGCTCACTCCTACCCCGAGAACCGGCGACTCACCACCCATTCTCCGAGATCCATGATTCATCAGGGATCGCTTATTTCAGAATCAGGAGTCCGCCGCTTCGCGGGTCAGCGCGTCGAAGACGGCTTGCTGCGTCGGGTCTGACGCCGCTGTCGCCTCGGCGTGCCACTGGAGGCCCAGCACCCAGCCCTCGTCGAGCTCGACCGCTTCGAGGAGGTCGTCTTCGGCCCAGCCGACCGGGACAAGACCGGTGCCCAGCTTGTCGAGCGCCTGGTGGTGATGCGAGAACGTCTGAACCCGTTCGACGTCACCCATGGCCTTCATCGCCCGGGAACCAGGTGCGAGCCGCACCTCGTGGAGGACACCGTCGGTGCCGTCGGTGTTGCGGTGCGCCACGAGATCTTCCCGGTTGCTGATGTGCTGGTGCAGAGTCCCGCCGAGGGCGACGTTGAGCACCTGGATCCCCCGGCAGATGCACAGCGTCGGCACGCCCCGGTCGATGGCCGCCCGGACCAGCGGGATCTCGAACCCGTCGCGGATCGCGTTGACATGGCCGGTCTCCGGATGCTGTTCCTGGCCATAGAGGACCGGGTCGACGTCTCCCCCGCCCACCAGCAGCAGCCCGTCGAAGCGCCCGAGCCGCTCCCCTGCCTCTGCTTCGTCGAGCGGGACGGGCGGCACGACCACCGGATCGGCCCCGGCGCGCTGAAGCGCTTCGATATACGCCGACGTGGACGCCACGGACGGCTGCGTCCAGCCGAGCACACCCCCGGCAACGATCGGAACCCCGGTGAGAGCAATGAGCGGCCGCATTCCTCGAGGGTACCGGCCGCACTGGTCGGCCTGTCACACGAGTCCCCAGAAAGCCCCCGATATCGTTGCCGGGACGGGTTCGTCGGAGGAGGGCCATTGTGACCACGTCGGTGTCGAGGCGCGTCTTTCTCGGCGGTGCGGGTGCCCTTGTTCTCGGGGCCTCCTGCTCGCGTGAAACGACGGCCAGTGATCGGCACGCGGCCGCGAGCTCAGCCAGGGAGCGGCGGACGTTCGTGTTGCTGCACGGGTCGTGGCACGGCGGGTGGTGCTGGGCACGGGTCGCCGAACCCCTGCGGGCACAGGGGCATCGCGTCTATACGCCGACCCTGACGGGCCTGGGCGAGCGATCACATCTTCTGTCCAAGGACGTCACGCTCGACACGTGGATCACCGACCTCGTCAGCGTCCTCGAGTGGGAGGACCTGGTCGACGTGATGCTGGTCGGACACAGCTTCGGCGGTGTGGTCATCACAGGCGCTGCCGACCGGGCACCCCGGCGCATCGGCCATCTGGTCTACCTCGACTCGCTGATCCTGCGCGACGGCGAGAGCGCCTTTTCGACCTTTCCGCCGGACGTGGCTGCGGCCCGCCGCAAACTGGCCGAGGCGTCTCCCGGAGGCCTCTCCGTTGCCGTTCCTCCCCCCTCGGTCTTCGGGGTCACGGACCCCGGCGACCTCGCCTGGCTCCAGGCCAGGTGCACACCCCACCCGCTCGCCACCTACGAGAACAAGCTGACCCTGAAGAACCCGGTGGGCAACGGGAAGCCCGCGACCTACATCGCCATGAAACCTGACTTCGCATCAACCGCCGCCGGGCGTACCGTGGCCAAGGCCCAGCGGGAATGGCGCTACATCGAACTCGACGGCGCCCACGACGCCATGGTCACGACACCGCAGGCCCTGACCGACGTGCTGCTCGACATCTGAGAGGCCACTCCCGCTTCAGCCGGTCCAGGTCAGGCGGAGCTTGCGGGCGGCGCCGGCTTCGTCGATCCGGCCGACGGGGGTGGTGCGGGGCGCCGCCGCGGCGGCCGCTCCCCCGTCTTCGGCGGCTTCGGCGGCGATGGCCAGGAGTGCCTGGGCGAGGGCCTCGACCGTCTGCGGTGATTCGGTTTCCGTCGGTTCGACCATGAGTGCTTCGTCGACGATCAGTGGGAAATACATCGTCGGCGGGTGGAAGCCCTCCTCGATGAGGCGCTTGGCCAGGTCGAGGGCGCGCACACCGGTGGTCTTCTTCAGCGGTGTCGACGAGGCGACGAACTCGTGCATGCAGGGACCGTCGTAGGGGAAGTCGTACGTGCCCCGCAGTCGCTCCTTGAGGTAGCGGGCGTTGAGGACGGCGGTGCGGGCGATCTCCGGCAGCCCCTCGGCGCCGTGGGCCAGGATGTAGGCGTAGGCCCGGGCGAGCACCAGGGCGTTGCCGTGCCAGCCATGGATCCGGCCGATCGACTGCTCCGGCATGACCCACCGGTATCGCCCCTCCTCACCGGGGACGGGTCGCGGCACCGGCCCGGGCAGGAACGGGGCCAGGCGCTCCGACACCGCCACCGGCCCGGCTCCCGGCCCGCCCCCGCCGTGCGGGGTGGCGAAAGTCTTGTGCAGGTTCAGGTGGACGATGTCGAAGCCCATGTCGCCCGGGCGGACGACGCCGACGATCGCGTTGAGGTTGGCGCCGTCGTAGTACAGCAGCGCGTCGGCGGCATGCACTGCGGCGGCGATCGCCTCGATGTCGACCTCGAACAGACCGACGGTATTGGGGTTCGTCAGCATCAGCCCGGCGACGTCGTCGCTCACGAGGCGCCGCAAAGCGTCGAGGTCGACGAGGCCCCGGGAGTCGGACGGCACCTCGACCGCCTCGTAGCCGGCCATGGTGACCGACGCCGGGTTGGTGCCGTGGGCCGAGTCGGGGATCAGCACCTTGGTCGGTCGGCGGCCCCGCGACTCGTGCCAGGCCCGCATCAGCAGCAGCCCGGTCAGCTCCCCCTGGGCGCCGGCCGCCGGCTGGAGCGTGGCGGCCGCCGTGCCGGTCACTTCGCAGAGGATCCGCTCCAGGTCGGCCAGCATCGCCAGCCATCCCTGCACCTGCTGGTCGGGCTGCGCCGGGTGACACGACGCCAGCCCGGGCATCGCCGCCACGGCGTCGCACAGTTTGGGGTTGTACTTCATCGTGCACGACCCCAGCGGATAGCAGCCGTGGTCGACCGAGTAGTTGCGCGACGACAGGCGCGAAAAGTGCGCCACCAGGTCGCGCTCCGACACTTCGGGCAGCGCCGGCGCGGCGGCGGCGAGGTGCTCGGCCGGCACCAGCTCGTCGGCCGCCCACTCCGGCACACCGGTTTCACGGAACGACCAGCCCCGCCGCCCCGGCGACGACAGCTCGAACAGCGTCGGCTCCCCGTCCCGCCCCAGCAGCGGCATCGACGCGGCCCGTCCGCCACTCGGCCGGCTCAGGAGCTCGGGAACCTGACTTCGCTCGGCAGCCCCGGGGGCTCGGGGGTGTCCCCCGGAAACCATTACGCCACCGCCTTCTCGAAGGCCGTCACGTAGGCGTCGATGTCAGCCCTCGTGCGGGTTTCGGTCACGGTCACCAGCAGGGCCTCCCCCAGCTCGGGATAATCGGCCGTCAGGGCGAGCCCGCCGAGAAACCCTTCCTCCGCCAGCTTCTCGAGCACCTCGGCGGCCGGGCGCGGCGTGCGGACGGCGAACTCGTAGAGGGACGGCGCCCCCGCCGCCACCTCGACGCCGGGGATGCGTAACAGGGCCTCTCTGGCATAACGAGCACCCCGCGCACAGCGCAGTGCCAACTCCTGCAAACCGGCCGGGCCGAGCCAGGCCATGTGGATGGCCGTCATCACGGCAATGAGGGTCTGGTTGGTGCAGACATTGGACGACGCTCCCGCCCGGCGGATGTGCTGTTCCCGCGTCGACAGCGTGAGGACGTAGGCCTTGCGGCCCTCACTGTCCTCGGCCTCCCCCACCAGGCGCCCCGGCAGCCAGCGCCGCACGTACGGCGCCTGCTTGACGGCGAACAGCCCGACGTACGGCCCGCCGAAGGCCAGCGGCGTGCCGAGCGGCTGCCCCTCTCCCACGGCCACGTCGGCGCCCAGCTCCCCCACCGGGCGGAGCAGCCCGGCCGCCACCGGATCGGTGCCGGCCACCAGCAGCGCGCCGGCGCCGTGGGCCTTCTCGGCCGCACCGGCCACGTCCTCGAGCACCCCGAGATGGTTCGGATGGGCCAGCAACAAGGCCGCGGGTTCCCCGAGATCGTCGGGCCAGACGGTCACACCGTCGCGCAGCGGAGCCTCGCGGATCTCGAGCCGCGGCCCGCACAGCGTGCGGATGACCGTCCGGATCGCCGGCCGTACCCCGGTCGACACCCAGGCCAGCTTCCGTCCGGTGGCGGCAGCCGCCAGGTTGAGCCCCTCCACGGCTGAGGAAGCGGCGTCGTAGAGCGACGCGTTGGCCACGTCCATCCCGGTGATGCGGCACAGCATCGTCTGGTACTCGAACAGCGCCTGGAGTACCCCTTGGGCCAGCTCGGGCTGGTATGGCGTGTAGGAGGTGATGAACTCGCTGCGCCCCGCCAGCGCCCGCACCGCAGTGGGGATGTCATGCTCGTAGGCCCCGCCGCCGGCGAAGCACACCAGTTGCCCGGCCGATGACGCCGAGCCGGCCGGCCGGTTGCGCCCGGCCAGCTCGCCCAACCGGTCGAGGACGTCGGCCTCGGAGCGCCCGGGCTCCATGGCCAAACCGCCGGCCAGACGCACGGCGTCGGGGATGTGGGCGAAGAGGTCATCGAGGCTGTCGAGCCCCAAAAACCCAAGCATGGCCTCGATTTCGGCCTGCGTGTGCGGGACGAAGCTACCCATGCCCCGGACGATAACGCCCGCCGCCACGGACCCCGGACATCTCGCTGTCAGCCCGGTTTGATGAACGGCGTCTTCACGACCTCGCCCCCGGCCAACCGGCCCCGGATGTCGATCGAGGCGGCCGTGCCTGCCTTCGTGCCCGGCGGCAGGAAGGCGAGAGCGATCCCCCGTTCCAGGACGGGTGACACGTTGCCGCTGGTCACCTCGCCGACCACCTCGCCGTCGATCAACACAGGGCACTCAGCCCGGGGCACCTGCCGGTCTGCAAGGAGGATCCCTGCCAGGCGTCGGGCCGGCCCACGCTCTCTTTCGGCCAGCAGCGCGTCCCGTCCGGCAAAGACCGGCTTGTCCCAGCCGACGACCCAGGCGAGACCCGCCTGCAGCGGTGTGATGCCAGGGCCGAGTTCGTGGCCGTGCAGCGGGTAGCCCATCTCAAGTCGCAGCGTGTCCCGGGCGCCGAGCCCGGCCGGTACCACTCCGGCGTCCAGCAGTGCCCGCCAGACATCGACCGCCGCTTCGACGGGCACGAACAGCTCGACACCGTCTTCCCCGGTGTAGCCCGTCCCTCCGACCAAGCCGGATGCCCCGCCGGGCAACGTCGTGGCGCTGACCCCAAAGTGGGCCACCGCGGCCGCCTCGGGTGCCAGGTCGGTCAGCAGCCGGCGGGCCTCTGGCCCTTGCACCGCCAGCATCGCCCGCTGCTCGGTGACGTTCTCCACGTCGGCCCCACCGGGCGCATCGGACGCCGCCGTCTGCAGTGCCGCAAGGGCGGGCGCGGTGTTCGAGGCGTTGGGGACCACGAGAAACTCGTCCTCCCCCACCCACCAGACGATCAGATCGTCGACCACGAAGGCGTCCTCGTCGAGCAGGTGCGTGTACTGCGCCCGGCTCGGACCGATCCTGGCGAGATCGTTGGTGAGCAGGCCCTGGAGGGCCGCGAAGGCGCCGGGCCCGCGCACCCAGACCGACCCCATGTGGGAGACATCGAAGACCACCGCCCCCGTCCGGCAGGCCCGATGCTCGTCGAGGACGCTGCCGTAGCGGATGGGCATCTCCCAGCCGGCGAAATCGACCATCCGGCCGCCGAGAGCGCG
>JAICGL010000030.1 GCA_025923175.1 Acidimicrobiia bacterium | reverse complement strand
CAGGTCAGCACGGTGGCGGGAGACGAGAACTCGAGGGCGTAGGCGCGAAGCCCGATACGCAGCTGGCCCATGACGGCGGCGGCGGCGACCCCGTGGCCGACCACGTCCCCGACCGCCACTCCGAGGCGCCGCCCGGGAAGGGCGAACACGTCGAACCAGTCGCCGCCCACTTGGAGGCCGGCGCCGCCGGGGAAGTAGCGGGTCGCGACGGCGAGGCCGGGGAGTTGCGGTGCTGCCTCGGGCAGCAGGGCGTCCTGGAGGGTGGCGGCTATGCCGCGTTCACGTTCGTATCGCTTGCGGTCACCGACGTCTCGAACGAACTTGGCGAGCCCGAGCGGGACCCCGTCCGCGTCCCGGATCACCGAGAGGGTGATGGACACCGGGATGAGCGCGCCGTCGCGCCGAATCCGTTCGCATTCCCAGTCCCGCACCAGCTCGCCTCGGAGAGCGCGGAGGTGCGCGGCCCGCTGCTGCGGCCTGCCGTCCGCGGGGACCAGGTCATTGACGTGCCGGCCGATGACGTCGTCCGCCGTGTAGCCGAGGAGCCGCTCGGCGGCGGGGTTCCACGTCGTGATGACACCCAGAAGGTCGAGGCCCACGATGGCGTCGACGGATCCCTTGACGATGGCGGCCAGCCGGCCCTGGTCCGCTTCCGCTTCCTGCTGCTCGACGAGGTCGCGGATCACCATCAAGAGCGCGACGCCGTTGGCGAGTTCCAACGTCGACGCCGACACGTCGACGGGGATGACCCACCCCGTCCGGGTGCGACACGACAAACATGCCATTCGCCCGAAGCCGTTCTGGAGGCAGTCGGCGACAAAGAGACGGAACTGGTCCGACTCGTGGTTGAGCACGGTAGACGCCGGTGTTTCGAGCAGCTCGTCGAGGTCGTCGTACTCCAGGATCTGGCGCGCCCTGGGGCTGGCGTCCAAAAGGCAGTCGGCGGCGGGGTCAAGGAGGAGGATGGCATCGTTGGCCGCCTGGAAGACGGCCGTCAGGGTCTTGCCCACGATGGCATCCGAGGAGGACCCCACCACAGCGAGGTGCCGGGTGAGTTCGCCGGTCGGGCGGGGTCCACGAACGAGTTCGGTTCGATCCACCGTTATGCCCCGGAGGTCGGCGATGAAGTGTTGGTTGGGAGGTGGTCAACGAGGTCCATGAGGATCTGGCGGAGTTGAGCCGCGCTGGTGGGGCTGAGCTCGCTATGTATTGCCACCACGAACATCCCGCGGTCCCGGCTGATGGCCACTGAAAAGTCGGGGCGAGGGGCTGGGGTGTCCCAGCCCGGTGGCGAGGTCGGGACACCAGGGTGCTCTCGCACTACCTCGTCCAGGACCCTGCTGACGCTCAGAGACGTGTCCCCCGGGGCAGATGCAAACGCAACCGAACAGCAATCGGAACGCGTCGCCCGCTGACGTTGGTGGGTTTCCATCGCTGGTCCTTCCGGATCGGATGTGCAGCCTCTGGCTGCGCCGCCGGGGTCCGGAGCGACACAGGATCCATCTGGCCCAGGATTACAGCCGGATAGATCGACTGGTGACAGCGCATCCGATCCTATTCCCCGACGGGCAGGGCGACTAGTGCGCGGCCTGCATCGAACGAGCGGCGAGGGTCCCGGCGGGTCAGTTCGAGCTGCATCTAGGTGATTGACGTCTATAGGTGTGGAATCCGGCTCGGGTACATTCCGGAGGTGGCGGACACGCGTGAGAGCCAGCTGGTCCGGGCCTTTGTGCAGCTGGCGGACACCCTGGTTCGCGAGTTCGACTTGGTCGAGTTCTTGCATCTGCTCACGCAGCGGTCCACTGAGCTCCTCGACGTGGCCGATGCAGGGCTGCTTCTTGCCGACACGAGCGGCACGCTCAAGGTCATGGCGTCATCGAGTGAGGAGACCTGGGCGCTCGAGGTGTATCAGCTCCAGCAGCACGACGGCCCCTGCCTCGACTGCTATCGGACCGGCGAGCGGGTCATCGCGCCGGACCTCGACGCGGAGCGGGACCGGTGGCCGGGCTTCGTTCCACTGGCGCTTGAAGCCGGTTTCGCCGCCGTCCATGCGCTACCCCTCCGACTCCGAGACGAGCGCGTCGGTGCGCTCGGGCTGTTCGGGACGTCACCAGGACGCCTCGGGGAACCCGACCTCGAAGCCGGCCAGGCGATGGCCGACGTCGCCACCATCGGTATCCTCCAGTACCGGTCGATCCGAGAGGCCAACATCGGCATCGACCAGCTTCAATTCGCGCTCAACAGCCGGGTGGTGATCGAACAGGCCAAGGGCGTGATGGCTGAACGCGCCGACACCGACATGGCCCAGGCCTTCCATTGGCTCCGGCGCTACGCCCGCGCTCACAACCGCCGTCTCGTCGACGTCGCGCAGGACCTCGTCAGCGGCGAGTTGGACGTCGAGTCCGACATCGTCGTCGACGAAAGCCCGGGCAGGGCGCGCGACTGATCGTTCCCCTGAGGGCGGACGGGATTGACCCAGCCGGAGATTGGGAATCACGACCTCTGGGCGTACCGAGTGCGCGCCGCTATCGTTACGTGACGCTCCGGACCCTGGCGCCACGGATGGCCAATCAGCTGGCTGTCCTGATCCGGAGGGTTGCGTGCTTACCAGAGACGATGAGTGCTCGCCGCTACGTACCAGTCATTCCAGGGAGCGGGAGGACGTCGAGCGGCAGCTCGTTGAGTACGCCACCAGTCGTGATCCACGGCTCCGCAGTGAGCTCCTCACCCATTACGACGGCCTCGCCGTCAGCCTGGTGCGCGCGATGGGGACCCGGCGGGACACGTTCGAGGACCTCCTCCAGGTCGCCCGGATCGGCCTCCTCCACGCCATCGACCGGTTCGACCCCAGCCGGGAACGGCCCTTCGTGGTATTCGCCCGGGCCACGATCCTGGGCGAGCTGAAACGCCATCTACGGGACCGCACGTGGCGGATCCGTCCGCCACGATCCCTCCAGGAGCACCACCTTGCGGTGGTGCGGGCCGCCGATGACCTCACCCAAGAGCTCGGCCGGTCACCTCGCATCGCTGAGATCAGCCATCGGACCGGACTCGACGAGGAACAAGTCCTCGAAGCCATGGACGTCGGGCATACCAACGCCGTGTTGTCCTTGGACCGTCCTTCCTACGACGGCGCTCGGCATGACCTCGGCGACGAGCCTGTCACTTTCGGCCAGATCGACAACGCGCTCCTCGTCAGCCGCCTGCTCGCTTACCTGCCCGAGCGGGACCGGCAGATCATCAAGCTCCGCTTCGAGCACGAGATGAGCCAAGCGCAGATCGGCGAGCTCCTCGGGCTGAGCCAGATGTCGATCTCCCGAACCCTGGCCCGTGCTCTCGGCCGGCTGCGTTCCACGCTCAAAACAATCGAGGCGACTGCGAACTAGATCTTGTCCTTCAAACTAAGGAGGGCCAATGCCCGACAAATCACCCCGAAAGCCGAGCGCCAAGAAGCCACCCGACCGGTCCCTCAAGGAGAAGCGGCAGGACAAGAAAGACAAGAAGGGGACCCATAATCCTTTCGGTGCCTGAAGCACACGCTTCGGTTCGAGGGCGCACTCTACGCAGAAGCCGTATCCGTCGCTCACCGGTCTTGACCGGCCAGCGGAATGCAGGGATCAGGCGTGCGTTCTCGTACTCAATACCGGGCGGCTGGGCGAGCGCCCATTCCCCCCATTTCTTGTTGAGGTGCCGTGATTTCCTCCATCCCCCCGCTCACCATTCGGCTCAGGCGCGGGCTGGCGGCCGCGCTGGCTGTCGCCGTCATCGCGTTCCTCCCGGCCGCCGCCCCGGCGCGGGCCGCCGACACGGCCGCCGGCTCGCCGGCGACCCGTGGCTACTGGATGGTGGCCTCCGACGGCGGCATCTTCTCGTTCGGTGATGCCCGGTTCTTCGGCTCCACCGGCAACATCAAGCTGAATCAGCCGATCGTCGGGATTGCCGCAACCCCGACCGGGAACGGCTACTGGATGGTTGCGACCGACGGCGGGATCTTCTCGTTCGGTGATGCCCGGTTCTTCGGCTCCACCGGCAACATCAAGCTGAACAAGCCGATCGTGGGCATGGCCGCAACCCCTTCGGGCAACGGCTACTGGTTCGTCGCCTCGGACGGTGGGATCTTCTCCTTCGGTGACGCCCGGTTCTACGGCTCCACCGGTAGCACCAAGCTGTCCAGTCCGATCGTGGGCATGGCGGCGACCCCGACGGGCAAGGGCTACTGGTTCACCACCTCCGACGGCGGTGTCTTCCCCTTTGGCGACGCCAAGTTCTACGGCGCGGTCTCGTCTCGCCCGTTGTTCGACGGCTCGCGAGTAATGGCCGCCCTGGTCCCGGCGCCCAACGGCGCCGGCTACTGGCAGGCCAGTGCAGCCGGGCAGGTCTTCGCCTTCGGCGCCGCCGCCGACCTCGGTGGTCTGACCAAGGCGCCGAACCTTCCGATCGTCGGCATGACGCCGCTCCCCGCCGCCGCACTGGTGGTCCCCAGCGGCCGGCCCGGGGTCGCGCCCGGTGTTCCGACCAGTTCGACGCCCACGACCAGCGGGACCAGCGGTTCCACGGCGCCGCCCACGCCCACCACGACCGGGACCGCCCCGACGACGACCACGGTCACCACCACGCCGACGCCGCTCCCGCCTGCCTCGGGCCCGAGCTCGTTCTCCTCAACGGCCAAGGTTTCGTGGGGCACGCCGAACGATCCCAACCGGAGCTTCGTGAACTCCACCGGCGAGACGGTCTACCCGTTCGCCCAGAAGGCGTCGGCCGTCGCCGAGATCGGCGATCGCGTCTACCTCGGCGGCGAGTTCACCGACCTCGTCAGGGACGACGCCAACCGCACCCCATCGGGTGTCCCCCTCGCCTACCTGGCCGAGCTCGACACGAACGGGATCCCCGTCCCCGGATCCAGGTTCAACGCCACGGTCCGCCTCGACGGCGCCGTGCGGGTGCTCCATCGCTCGCCCGATGGCCGCCGCCTCTACGTCGGTGGTGACTTCAGGCACGTCAACGGAGCGACGCGCCCGCGCCTCGTGGCCCTCGACCCGGCCACCGGCGAGATCGACTGGTCGTTCAATCCTCCGGAGCCCAGCGGGTACGTCGGCGCAATCGCCCAGTCCGGCTCGAGGCTCTACATCGCCGGCGGCTTCGCCCGGCTGGGTCTGGCCACCAAGCCGCAGCTCGCAGCCCTCGACGCCGCCAGCGGCGCTCTCGACACCCAGTTCGTCCCGCCGCCGCGCTACCCCGGCCGCTTCGAAGGTCACACCGGAACGCGCAACGACAACCCCGTCACGAACAATGACCCGACCGGCGTCATCAACTCGCTCCTCGTCACCCCTGGCGGTCAGTACCTGATGGTCGGCGGAAGCTTCCTCCACTTCGGCTACGACCACACGGCCGACCCGGAGCACCGGCACAGCGGCCTCATCGCTCTCGACCCGGCGACCGGCGCGCTCACCGTGTGGCAGCCCGACCAGGGCTCCAACAGCTCCCGCCCCGTCTTCGGGATGACCGCCTACCCCGGCGATCCCCGGTCGATCGGGGTCACCGCCCCCGTCCTGATCTTCACCGCCTCGGGCGGAGCAGGCGGCCGGCTCCTCGCCTGGGTCCCCGGCAAGAAGACGACACGGCTGTGGCGGGGAAGCATGGACGGTGACGTCATGGCGGTCGCCGCTTCCCGGGACCGCGTCTACGTGGTCGGCCATTTCGACCACACCGTGCCCGACCCCACCGATCCGTGTCTCAAGGTCCGGGACCTGGGAGACGGCCACTACGGCGTCAGCTGCCCCGACGGCACCGCGAGCCGCCACCTCGCCGCCTTCTACGCCAGCGGGGAGATCGTGGACGGAAGCAACACCGGCAAGTCCCGTATCGACACGGACTTCACCGCCCAGGCCGACACCAGCGAGGGGCCCTACGCCATCCTGATCGGCGCCAACCAGATGTACGTCGCCGGCAACTTCGCCAAGATCTCGAGCACCCCCGTCTCCACCGGCGGCGTCCGGGTGAAGCAGCCGGGCTTCGCCATCTATCCCGCCATCAGCTGAGCGTCTGCGCTATTCGTTTGCCGGAGGGCGGCGTTTCGCCGCCTTTTCGGCGTACATCGCCTGGTCGGCGCGTTCGAAGATCTCGGCGAGGGTGCACTGCTCGCCGGGGGGGCACAGGGCCACACCGATGCTGACCGACAGGGGGTACTCGACGTGTTCCGCCGCCTGGGCCACCCGGCTCCGGACGCGGCCTTCCAGGCCGTCGAGCTCGTTGGCTTCGGCCAAGACGACGGCGAATTCGTCACCGCTCAGGCGACCGACGATGTCCGAGTCCCGGCAGGCCGCCCGCAGCGCGCCGGCGACGAGGCGGAGCGCCCGGTCACCGGCGGCGTGGCCGTGGGTGTCGTTGATCGCCTTGAGGCCGTCGACGTCGAGGAAGAGGGCGATCAGCGGCCGCTTGGCCCGGGCGGCCTCCTTCAGGGCCTGCTCGGCCAGAAGCATGAACGACCGCCGGTTGTGAAGGCCGGTGAGGTCGTCGATCAGCGCCAGTTCCCACAGCACCTCTTCGAGGCGGCGTCGCTCCGTGACGTCCTCCACGCGGGCGATCAGTTTCTGGAAGGTCTCGAAGGCGTGACGGAACCGTTCGTCTGCCTCGCGAGCGTCGAGCTGGCCCCTCTCCGCCACAGCAACACTCTTTACCAGACCCGAGAGTCGGTAATCGACTGTGTAGCACGACGATTCGCCGAGCGTTCGGGGTGTGGCACCCTGGAGGCATGGCTGACGTGGGTCCGGTGGAAGTTGAGGAGGTTGTTTCCTCTCGAATCGACGAGGGAGACCACGACCGGTTCTCCCACGTCGTCTATCCCAAGTCGGCGGTCATGGAGGCGATGATCAGCGGCGTGCCCTGCACTGCCCTGTGCGGGAAGCGATGGGTTCCGTCCCGCGACCCGAAGCGGTACCCGATCTGCCCGACGTGCAAGGAGATCGTGGAGACGTCGGGCCTCCAGGTGCCCAACGGCTAGGAGCGGGTCCAGATCGCGGCGTTGGACAGGACGGGCTTGTCGCTCCGCTCTTTGGTGGTGGCCGAGAGGATGATCCGGTCCGCCTCGCGCCACATCGAGGTGACGACAGTCTCGCCGGGGAACACGACGCCGGTGAAGCGGACGCCATAGCGGGCAACCGCCGTGGCGTCGCCGCCGAGCAGCGTGTCGACGGTGGCCTTGCAGACGATCCCGAAGGTGCACAGACCGTGGAGGATCGGCACGTCGAAGCCGCCGAGCTTGGCGAAGTCGGGGTCGGCGTGGAGGGGGTTCTTGTCCCCGGAGAGGCGATAGATGAGCGCCTGGTGGCTCATCGTCGGAGACTCGACGACGGCGTCGGGTTCGCGTTCGGGGGGCGTGTTGCCCGGCGCTGGCGAGTTGGGGTCGCCGCCGAAGCCGCCCTCCCCGCGGGCGAAGATCGTGAACCGGTTGGTGAAGATCGGGTCGCCGGCCGGGCCGGACTCGACCTCGACGGTGATCAGCGCCGCCTTCCCCTTGTCGTAGATGGAGGAGATGCGGGGACGGTTCTCGACAGTGGCCGACGTCGGGATCGGCTTGTGGATCTCGAGATCCTGCTCGCCGTGGAGGACCATGACCGGGTTGACCGCCAGACCGGGCACCTGGCCGGTCATCGCTGTCATGAGGCCGTGGAACGCCGGCACCACCCCGAAGCTCGGAAGGACCACGAGCCTCTGCTCGTAGGTGTAGGCCAACTCGGCGGGGTCCGTCGGCTTACCGAGACCCGCTCCGATCCCGAAGTGGTAGAGCATGACGTCGTCCGCGTCCCAGCTGCGCGAGTACGGCCCGATGGTGGCGCCGAGGGCGGCGTCGAGGTCGATGGGCATCGTTGAGCGCCTCCTGCGTCGATCAGCTGAGGGATTTGAGGAGCAGGGCGATGTCGTCGTTGGCGTTGCCCGGCACGGTGTAGCCGTCCTCCGTCCTGATCTCGTCGATGTGCTCGGCGATGTCCTCCACGGTCGGCTGGACTCCCTTGCCGGCGAACCAGCCCGGTGTCTCACCGACGAACACCCGGGAGTACTTGCCGCCCCCGACCGAGAAGATCTCGTGGGTCAGCTGGCACGCCTCCGACACGAGGTAGAGCGATAGCGGTGTAACCAGGTTCGGGTCGACCATCTCGATCAGCGGGCCGAGGATGTCCTCGGTCAGCCGGGACTTGGCGATCGGGGCGATGACGTTGGACTTGATGTTCGCCTTGGCCCCTTCAACGGCCAGCACGTTGGACAGCCCGACGAGGCCCATCTTGGCGGCGCCGTAGTTGGTCTGGCCGAAGTTGCCGAAGACCCCGGCCGACGACGACGTGAAGAGGAGCCGGCCGTAGCCCTTCTCCTTCATCACCCGGAAGGCCGGCTGGGTCACGTAGAAGGCTCCGAGCAAGTGGACGGCGATCACGGCCTCGATGTCGGGCACTGCCATGTTGGCGAACGACTTGTCGCGCAGGATGCCGGCGTTGTTGATGACGATGTCGACGGTGCCGAAAGCGTCCAGCGCGGTCTGGGTAATGGCCGCCCCGCCCTCGGGCGTGGCCACCGAGTCGTAGTTGGCCACCGCCTCGCCGCCCGCCGCCTTGATCTCCTCCACGGTGGTGTCGGCCGGGCTGGCCGCCCCTCCGGTGCCGTCGGGGTTGCCGCCGAGGTCGTTGACCACCACCCTGGCGCCCCTCCGGCCCAACTCGAGGGCGTAGGTCTTGCCCAGCCCACCGCCGGCCCCGGTCACGATTGCCACCCGTCCGTCGAACTCGATCGTCATCGCCCGCTCCTCTCCTCAGCGGCACATTCTGTCGACCGGCCCGGCTCCGACCAAGAAACCGCAATGCGTGACCTGGCCTTCCGCTGGGCGCGCAAAAGCTGGTATGACCTGTTGCCAATGTTGCGGGGGCAGTAGGGTGTTAAGCGCTCAACAGCCCAGTTGGGAGGCACGTGTCGGTGCATCGGTCGGTGATACGGGTGCTGCTGGCGGTGACGATGGTCGCTGTCGGCGGAATCGCCTGGACCGACCTCGTCGCGGCCGCCGGCAAGGAGATCAACGCCACCCTCGACGCGGCCAAATGCGACAGCAAGTGGGGCCCGCCCTGCTTCACCCCGTCCAACGGGACCGTGACCCAGATCGCTCAGGGCGAAACGGTGACGTGGAGGGCCCTCGACGGCACCCACACGGTCACGCCGGTCGATCCGTCGGCCTTCTCCGGATCGGGTGATCTGGGCCCCGACGCCACGTTCAGCGTGACCTTCGACAAGGTCGGGGTCTTCTCGTTCTACTGTCGGCACCACGGCAGCGTGGAGGACGGCGGCAAGACGCACCACGGCATGTGGGGCAGGATCGACGTCAAGGCGGGCGACAACACCACGACCACGACGGCCCCGCCGGCGCCGCCCCCTGACGACCAGCCGCCGCCGAAGCCCGAGCCGGGCCCAGCACCGGCGCCGGGGCCGACCCAGCCGCCGAGCCCTCCGCCGACGAGCTCGCCGCCAGCCACCTCCGGCGGGGGTGGCAGCCAGGGTGGAACCAGCCAGGGCGGGAACAGCGGGGGCGGCCAGACCGCCGCCGGGACCGGCAGGCCGTGGGTTGGGCCGCCGCCGACGCAGGCCGCCCCGCCGCCCACCCGGACGGCGGCCGCCGGCCCGCCCGCGACGGATCCGCCGAGCAAGGCGAAGGACAAGGAGAAGGAGCGGGGGACCAGCGACAGCACGGTCCCGCCGGAGGGCGTGGTCGTGCCGCCCGACGAAGCGGTCCTGCCTCCGAGCCCGCAGTTCCCGACCGCGACCACAGCCCCGCTGGCGCAGGACCCGGGCGAGGTGCCGCACGGAGACACGATCGCCGTCCTCAAGAACGAGCCCGGCGGCCGCAAGCGCAAGCTCGTCATGTTCGGGACGATCTTCGGTGTCGGCGCATTCTTCGCCGGAGTCGGCGGCTGGAAGTACATGAACCGCTCCTCCAAGTACTGGCCGGCCTGAGCGGGCTGGCGCCCGCTACGGCATTGCTTCTGGCGGCTTCGCCGCCCCGGACGGGGCCCCCACCCCGTCCTCCTCCGGAGCATGGGGCCCCTGCCCCAGGCCCGGCCGTCTCCGGTGATTAGGCAGGACATTCCCGGGCGGCTGCAGAAGTGGGGGACGGCCGCAGTCTGTGGCCGCGGAGGTTCCCCCCAATCATGACGCTTCAGCCTGCGCCGATCCGGGCGGTGCCCGTACCGCTGCTCGCCTCACCGGGCCGGCGGCGGGCGCTGCGGTCATTGGCCGCTGGCATGGTCGACTGGGTGCCGACCGACCGGCCCCGCTGCGATCTCGACCTGCTGATCACCGGGGCCATGGCGCCCCTCACTGGCTTTCTCGGCCGGGCTGACTACGAGTCGGTCTGCGAGCGGATGCGCCTGGCCGACGGCGCCCTCTGGCCGATGCCGATCACCCTCGACGTCCCGGCCGAGATCGCCCGCCGGCTCGGGCCGGGCGAGGGCCTGGCCCTGCGGGAGCCGAGCGGGGCGCTGCTCGGCGTTCTGTGGATCGACGACGTCTGGGCCCCGGACCTCGACGCCGAGGCCGAAGCCGTCTTCCGGACGACGAGTGACGCCCACCCCGGCGTGGCCCACCTGCGCGAGCGGACCCACCCGTTCTACGCCGGCGGCCGTCTCGAGGCTGTGCGCCGCCCCTTCTTCCCGTCCTTCGGCCGGATCTCGCCGGGGCCCCTCGAGGTGCGGACGGAGTTCGCCCGCCGGGGCTGGAATCGGATCGTGGCCTTCCACACCCGCAACCCGATGCACCGGGCGCACTTCGAGCTGACCCGCCAGGCCGCCGAGTCGGTGGGCGCGGCACTGCTCCTGCACCCGGTGGTGGGGATGACCAAGCCGGGTGACGTCGACCCCGTCACCCGCATCCGGTGTTACCAGGCCCTCATGCACCGCTATCCGACGGGCCGGGCCCTCATGGCAGCCATCCCGATGGCGATGCGGATGTCCGGCCCCCGGGATTCGCTCTGGAACGCCATCCTCCGGGCCACCTTCGGGTGCACCCACTACATCGTGGGCCGCGACCACGCCAGCCCCGGGCCCGACCACGACGGCCGGCCGTTCTACGACCCCTACGAGGCACAGGACATCCTGTTCCGCCACGAGGCCGAGACGGGCATCGCCACGGTCGCCTTCCCGGCGTTGACGTATGCGCCGGCGCTCGACCGCTACGTCCCGGCCGACGAGCTTCCCGCCGGGGCCGAGACCCGCACCGTCAGCGGCACCGAGCTGCGTTCGTTGCTGGCGTCAGGTAGCGACATCCCGGAGTGGATCACCTTCCCCGAAGTCGCCGCCGTGTTGCGCAGCGCTCAGAGGCAGGCCGCGGCGAGCAACGGGTAGGGGCTCACCGCGTCGCCACCACCGGGGTGGTATTCGAAGTGGGTGTGGTAGCCGTAGGAATGGCCGGTGTTGCCGGTCAGCCCGATGACCTCGCCCTGGACGACCTTGCGGGGAACCTTGCCTTCGATGCGCAGCAGGTGCATGTAGATAAAGGTGTGGCCTTCGTCGGCGTGGAGGAAGATCGTGATGCCGCCGCCGGACCAGGGCTTGGTCTCGATGGTCCCGTTCACCACGGCCACGTTCGGCGTCCCCCGGGGGCTGAGCAGGTCGTTGCCCATGTGCCGGCGTCCACCGCCGCGGGGATTGCCGAAATCGTCGCTGAAGGCGAGCGGCCCGTCGATCGGGCAGACAAACGAGGCGGGCGGCGCCGGGCTGCGGAGGCGCTGGACGAGAGGAGGGGCGGATCGGGAGGTACGGGGTAGCGCCTGCGCCTTGCGGTCGGACTTCGCCGGCTGCGCGGCGGCGAGGGCGTCGAGCTCGGCGGAGATCCGCTCCCGCTGTGCTGTCAGGTCGGCCATGGTGGCGTCCTGTTCCCGGCGACGGACCTCGAGGTCGGCCTGGCGGTCGCGGAGGCGCTGCTTGGCGTCGAGGAGGACGTTGATGGCCGGCATGTGCCGTTCGTTGATGTCGGCCACGAAGTGAGACGCCCGGTCGGAGTTCAGCGCCGCGACCGCGGCTTCGATGCCGGTGACAGCGGATGCAGCCACGTCGCCCTGGTAGACCGCCACTGCCTGGCGGGTGACTTCCAGCCGCAACGGGCCGAGGCGGGTCTCGATGTCCGCGACCTGTTTCTCGAGGGCGTTGACCTGATCCCCCAGTCGCGCATGGGTTGCTCGGGCAGCGGCGTAGCGGGCCGCCGCCTGGTTGGCCTGAGCCCGGAGCGCCGAGGGGTCGGCGGGCCGGCTCGACGGCGTTGTGGGTGGTTGCTTCGGACGGGTCCGGGCTTCGGCCTCCGGAGTCGGGGAGACCGTGGCCGCGAACGTCGCCACGAAGCACAGCAGAACGATTCGAATCGGAAGGCGCATGGTGAGGAAGTCCCGGGAAGCCCGCTCCGGGCACCGGAACGCTAACGAGGTACCTCGCCCGGCCCGCAACCCAGGCACGCTCAGCGCGAAACGTGGGCCACATCAGCAGTCAGAAGTGCGCTCTAGTTCACTCCAATGAGCTGCTCGGTGAAGAACCGAAGCGTGTGGCCGACCTCCTGCACCCGGTTGTCGCGCTTCTGGGAGCCGTGCCCCTCGTCGGGGAAGAGGATCAGCTGCGATGCCGTGCGCCGCCGGTCGAGGGCGTTCTTCATCTGGAGTGCTTCGCTCACCGGGACACGCGGGTCGTTGGCGCCCTGAATGATGAGCAGCGGGCCCTTGACCCGGTCGATGAAGGTGATGGGGGAGAGGCGGCGGAGGGCGTCGCCGTCCTTCTCTGGATCGCCGTACTCGGTGATCCGCAGCGAGCGGCGATAGGCGGCCGTGTTGTTGAGGAACGTCGTCAGATTGCTGATGCCGACGACGGACACGCCGGCGTCGTAGGCACCGGCGAACATGGTCATGCCCGCCAGCGTGGCGTAGCCGCCGTAGCTGGTTCCGGTGATGCCGATGCGGGGCGGGCGGCCGCCCTCGCTCCAGCGTTCACGGATGTAGCGGGCACAGTCCTCGATGTCGTTGATCACATCGAGGCGCTTGGGCCCGTTGTCGGCGTGGAGCCATGTCTTGCCGTATCCGTCGCTGCCCCGCACGTTGGGCGACACGTGGATGAACCCGGCGTCGACGTAGAGCTGGGCCCCGGGGTCCCAGCCCGGTACGGCTTGAGCCTCGGGCCCGCCGTGGAACTCGACGACGACCGGGCAGGGCGTTGCGGCGCACTTGGCAGGGCGACGCACGAACATGGGGATCGGGGTGCCGTCGCGAGCGGGATACGTCTCCACCGTGGCCGGCGCGAACTTGGTCGGGTCGACCTCGGGAGCGCTGGGAACGTGCCACGGCGTCAAGCGACCGGTCGTCCAGTCGAGCACCGAACTCGTCGGCAGCGAGGTGGAGCTGTCGGTCCGGATCACCGTGTAGCGCCCGTCGCGGGTGGTCGAACCGAACGAGACGTGGTCGCCGGTCGGAAGCTCCGGCAGCGGCAACTCGGTGAAGGTGCGGGCGTCGAGCGCCCGCGGCCGGGTGTAGCCACCTTCGTTGATGGTGTAGAGGATCCGGCCGCCGTTGCGATTGATGGTGAACCCGGAGATGTCGTGGGCGATCTCAGGCGTGAGCGAGGACAGCTCTCGCGTCTGCGTCTGGTAGCGGTAGAGGCGCTGGAAGTCCCCGAGCTTGGGGGTGCGCACGATCAGGTCGTTGTCGGCGACGCCGAAGTTGATCTCGTAGTCCTCCCGCTCGCCCTGGCCGAGGAACGGCGTGAGCGATCTGGTGGCGGGGTCGTAACCGAAGTACTCGCTGGTGGTGCTGCCCGTCGCCTTCGACAGGAGAAGGCGCCCGTCGGGCCGGTCGTCGGCGATGCTCCAGAGCCCGTCCTCCCCGAAAATCAATTCGGCACGGCGGGCGGCGACGTCGTAGCGGTAGACGGCGTAGGAGTCCGGCTTGAGATCGTTGGCCGTGTAGAAGATCGAGGCGCCGTCCTCGCTGGTGAAGCCGAGGAAGGCCCGCACGCCGTCCTTCTGGAAGATCGTCTCGAGCGGGCCGCCGTCGGCCGCCTGCAGGTAGAGCCCGGGGTTCTCGGCGCCGCCCCGATCGCGCGACACCACGATGTGGCGCCCGTCGGGCATGACCCCTTGCAGGGTCGTCGGATCCTCGCCGCCGGTCAGTTGGACGGGGAAGCGCTGCGGCCCGTCGATCCGCCACACCTGGATGCTGCCGGTCACCGACCAGTTGAAGAACAGCCGCCCGCCGTCGGGCGACAGCTGGCCCGAGCCGGGGGAGCGGACGTCGAACATCGACTGGACCCGGCGGCGCAGTTCGGCCGGCAGGGCCGGAGGGGCGTACCGGGCGAGCACCTCCGGTGTGGCCTCCGTCCCGACGGCGGCGGCCGGCCGGGAGGGGGATGACGACGACGCCACGACGGCGGTTGCGACGAACAGCGCAGCCAGCAGCACGACAGCGACGGCACCCCGGCTCGACCCCTGTGCCTTCATGACTGGGTCGTCATTGGAGGTCGGCCGGGACGACGAACGCTTCCAGGGTGGCCGGTTCCGACCCGAGGCTCTTCCACGGCCCGGGGAAGGTCAGCGTGGCGAACGCCCCGGTGGGGAACTTCGCCTGGACCCGGGCGATGAGCTCCGGGTCGCCGTT
>JAICGL010000029.1 GCA_025923175.1 Acidimicrobiia bacterium | reverse complement strand
CTTGGTGAGCGGTGCGAAGTGGTCGCCGTCGAGGGTGAAGATGTCGGCGGCGAGGGCCTCGGCCAGTTCGTACTGCTTCTCGGGACGGACCATCTGGTCGGTGGTCGTGACGACCACGGCGCAGGGGACGTCGACCTCGGGGGCGAGCTCGCGCCCGTCGTAGTGCGCCAAGGCCCGGCCCGCCCCGGCCAGATCTGGCGGGGACCCCCGGTGGAACTCGCCCGTCACCCACGGCTCCAGCGCCTCGAGTTCCGGGGCGCCTTCGATGACCTCCCGCAGGACCCGGGCGACGATGCCTTCGCCCGTTCCGCTGCGGAGGGCGACCTCGAGGAGGCTCATGCCTCGCCACACGATGCGCTCCCTCGGACTGTCCTTCCATTCCAGAGCGGTGCCGCAGAACACCATGCCCGCCACCACGTCGGGATGGCGGTCGTGCAGCAGCATCTCGATGGCGCCGCCCATTGAGAACCCGACGACAATGGCCGGCCCGACGCCGAGTTCGGCGAGCAGGGCGGCGGCGTCGTCGGCGCACTCCTCGAGCGAGAAGGCTGTCTGGGACCGCATGCCCCGGCCGTGACCCCGATGGTCGAGGGCGAGCACGCGGTGTTGGGCGGCCAACTCGTCATACAGGGCAAAGAAGTTGAGGTCGGCGCTAACCGTCCATCCGTGGAGCAGCAGGACGGGCGGCGCCGGCTGATCGTGGGCGCCGGTGTCGCGGACGAAAACTTCGCCGCGGCCGGGAAGGGTGACGACGCAGCCCGGCGGAAGCGGAGGCGGGACAGGGGCTCCCGGGGACCGGATCCCCATCGGGCGGGCCAGGCGCCGCAGTCGGCGGGCCTCGTCGCGCAGCGCCGGGTTGGCGGCGACGGCGGCCGCGGCCACGGCGGCGCCGGCCGCTACGCCTCCGGCGGTGAGCAGTTTGACGGTGCGGGTGACAGCCAAGCGGTCAGGCGGCCGTCGTTAGATGAGCGAGAACCCCGAGAACACGACGCCGAGCGTACCGAGGCCGGCGGCCAGAACGATCACCAGCAGGGCGAGGACGGCCATTCTCTGATCGCTGTCCTTGGCGGCTCCCGCCGCCGTTGTCGGGGGGACTCCCCCCATCCCCCGGCCCGACAGTTCCATGTGCGCTGACCCCCCTGAGGCCTTGCTTAGACCGCTGTCCGCCCGGACAGATTGGTGTCATATCGGTCAGATCGATCGGAAACTTGAGCCCTCAGAGATGGCGCCGGCGGGCCGATTGGGTCGACGATCGAGTTCCACGGAGGGAACCCTCAATGTCAGGATCGTTTTCCGGCCGCGTCGGCGCTCTCGGCGCGGCGGCGGCCGCCTTGCTGTCCCGAGCGGGTCGAGCCCTGCCGCTACCGGCGGCCGGTGCTACCGGAGCCGACCTCGAGGAACTTCTGCTGGCGATGCCGGCGGAGCGGTCGCTGTCGATGGCGCAGACGGCGGCACTGGTGGAGCGGATCACCATGGAAGCCGACCTTCGCGACGCCCTGGTCGCCGGCGACCTGGTCCTGCGCTACCACCCGATCGTCGACCTGCAGGCCGGGCACACGATCGCCTTCGAAGCGCTCTGCCGGTGGCGGCACTGGTCGAAGGGACTGCTCGGACCGGCGCAGTTCATGCCTCTGGCCGAAGAGTCAGGCCTGATCGTCCAAATCGGCGGGTGGGTACTCGAGGAGGGTCCGCGGCGGCTGGCGCAGTGGCGGGCGCGGCTCGCCGACGCCGACACCGTCGACGTGACGGTGAACCTCTCGGCGGTCGAGCTGCGCGACCCCGGGCTGGTCGACCGGGCCGCCCGGGCGCTCGATTCTTCCGACCTGCCCGCCGAGCGGCTCGTCGTGGAGGTGACCGAGGCGGCGGCCTACGCCGAGCCGCTGGAGCCGGCCGTGAGGAACCTGTCAGCCCTGGGCGACCTCGGCATCGGGCTCGCCATCGACGACGTCGGCGCTCCCCGCCGGGACAGCCGCAGCGGCGCGCCGGCGTTCGACTCCTGGTTGTGGCACCGACCCGTCCGCCTGGTGAAGATCGACCGGGGCGTCACCGCCCTGCTCGGAAAGGCGGTCGACGAGGACGGCCACGGCGCGGCCTCGGTCCTCCATGCCGGCCGGCTCCTCACCGCCGCGCTCTCCGAGGCGGGCGATCGCGACATCCCCTTGGTCGCCAAAGGAATCGAGACGACGGAACAGCTGGCGCGGCTCGTGCAGCTGGGCTGCCCCGCCGGCCAAGGCTTCCTCTTCGCCCGCCCCATGGACCCGGCCGACGCCGAGGCCTACCTCCGCCGGGCGCTCCAGACTTTCCCGCTGCGAGCGCATTGACTTCCGCCCCGCCCTGCCCGCACGCAGTCCCGGCACTACCGGACGCTTCCTTCGCCGCTCCGTGGACCAACGTTGGGGACGAAATCGACGTCTGGGTGGTTGATCTCGTCCCCAACGTCGCGAGATCTCGCGTTGCTAGCGGTCCCTTCGACGAGGCGCTGGCTTGCCGGCCGTCCGCCCGGCCACCCGAGAACCCTTCGGTCCCCCCTTGAAGACCTCTTTTGGAGAGGGCGGAGCTGCCTTGGCCGCAGGTGCTGCTTTTGCGGGGCGAGGTGCGGCACCTGCGGCCTTGGTAGCAGCCGGTGCCCGCTTCCTCACCGGCCGGGCGGCGGCGGGTTGTTCGGGCTCAGCGGACGCGGCCGCTGCGCCGTTGCCGGCGGGCTGGTCGCGGGGCGGGAGGGTCGGCAGCTCGAGCCGGGGGCGCTGGGCGAGGTCGGCGATGAGCGGGCGGTGCTCGCTCAGGGCGGACAGCGCCAGCTCCACGGCCTTGTCGAGCTGGGGATCGGCGCCGGCCACATGGTCCTGGGGACGGATGTCGACCTCGACATCGGGATCGGTCCCGTAGTTCTCGACGCTCCACCCGACGTCGCTGAACCAGAAGGCGTACTCCGGCTGCGTCGTGAGGCTGCCGTCGACGAGAGCGTGGCGCGGGGAGATGCCGATGACGCCGCCCCACGTGCGCTTGCCGACCACCGGCCCGAGCCCGAGCAGCTTGAAGCAGTGGGTGAAGATGTCGCCGTCGGAACCGGCGTGCTCGTTCGTCACCGCCACAAGCGGCCCGGCCGGCGAGTCGGCCGGGTAGGGCTCAGGCTCGCCCCATCGGCTGACGTCGTAACCGATGCGGCGCCGGGCCAACTTCTCCAGCACCAACTGGCTGACGTGGCCCCCGCCGTTGAAGCGGACGTCGACGATCAGCGCCTCCCGCTCGACCTCGGCGAGGTACGAGCGGTGGAACTCGGCATAGCCCCTGGCGCCCATGTCGGGCACGTGGAGGTAGCCCACCCGGCCCTTGGTCATCTCGTGGACCTTGGCCCGGTTGGACGACACCCACTCCCGGTAGCGGGCAGGGCGGTCGTCGCGCAGGGTCGCGACGACGACGCTGCGTTTGCCGGTGCCGTCGGACTTCGCCACGGTCAGCTCCACCGCCAGCCCGGCCTGGTTGACGAGCAGTGACGCCGGCGTGGTGACGGCGTTGACGGGACGCCCGTTGACGGCCAGGAGCCGGTCTCCCTCCGAGATCCGAACACCGGGCGCCCGCAGCGGCGAGCCCGACTCCGGGTCCCACGGATCGCCTTCGACGAGGTGGGCGAACCGCCAGGTGCCATTGCCTGTGCCGTTCGGATCGGGCTCGTAGGCCAGGTTGGCGGCCAGGTGCGCGACGAGGTAGGCGGGAGCCGGCCGGTAGTCGCCTCCGAGCTCGTAGGCGTGCGACGTGCCGAGCTCGCCCTGCATCTCCCACATGAGGTCTGAGAACTCGAGACGGGTGGCCACCTTCCCGACGAGGGGCATGTACCGGTCGAGGACCAGCCACCAGTCGACCCCCGACATGTCCTCCGCCCAGAAGTGGTCGCGCTGGAGCCGCCAGGCCTCCTTGAACATTTGCATCCACTCGCTGCCGGGGTCGACCGAGACCCGCACCCGGTCGAGGTCGAGCCAACCGGTACGGCGGCTGGCACCGTCGTCGCCGTCGGGCGGCTTCTCCCCCGCTTTGACGACCCGGAGGCGGCGGCCGGCGCGGTAGGCGAGCGCCTGGCCGTCACGCGAGACCTCGAAGCTGTTGATCCCGCTGGCCAGCACGTCGTGGCGCTGCTCGTTCAGGTCGTAGACCTCCAGCGAACCCCGGGGCCCAGGGCCGCCTGAGAACGAGTCCCGGCCGAGGCTGCCCTGCACCGGCCACGAGGTCAGCAGGATCTTTCCCTTGATGCCCGCCACCTGCGAGTAACGACCCTCCGGGACCGGCACCGGCACGATCCGTTCGGTGATGCCCTCGAGGTCGATGCGCATCGGCGCCGAGCCGGCCGGCGGCTCCACCGGTCCGGGCTTCTTCTTGTCTCCCTTCTTCTGCGCTTGCTTCTCCGGCTTCTGATCTGCTTTCTGTTCCGGCTTCTTCTCCGGTTCGGCGGCGGGCTTCGGGCCCGCTCCGCCCATCCCCTTCGGCCGCGGAACGAACGGGGAACGCTCCTCGGCCGACAGCGTCACCAGGTAGGGGCGGATGGCCCGGGGGAAGCCGAGGTCGAAGTAGAGCGAGTCGTAGACGGGATCGAACACCCGGTAGGAGAGGAAGTAGAGGAACTTCCCGTCGGGATCCCATGACGGGTGCACGTCCCGGAACTCCGGCTTCGTCACCAGGTGTGTGGCGCCCGTGGCGATCTCGCACAGCTTGATCGACCGGGTGCGAGGGGTGGTGGCGAAGCTGTACGCCACCCACCGGCCATCGGGTGACCAGACCACGCCGTCGAGGGCACCGTGCTCGGAGCGGTCGAGGAGCCGGGAGGTTCCCTTGTCGAGGTCGACGAGGTGCAACTCGTGGCGGTGGTTCGCCACGGCGATGTGCACCCCCGACGGCGGGGTGGCCAGGTCGGTGATGCAGCCGAGGTCGAGCGGTTCGAGCCTCCAGCCGACGGCGTCGCCGGCTTTGTGGATTTCGATGCCGTCCTCGCCGCCCTCGTCGCTCACGACGACGATCGACGAGCCGTCGCCGATCCACTTCGCCAGCCGGTACCGGACCCCGTCGGGCCGGCCGTACTGGCGGACGGCCTCCTCCCACAGGGGCATCGTGAAGAGCTTCCCGCGGGTTCCGAGGGCGATGGAGTGACCGGCGGGGTGCAGGGTGAAGTCGCCGAGGTATCGGTCGGCGGGCACGAACCTGCGGTGGCGCTGCACCCGGGGGCTGTGAAGGTCGATCTCGACCCGATGTCCTTCATCTGACGACGGGTCGTGGATCCAGATCTCGGCGGCGTGCTGGTAGACGATCCGGCTGCCGTCGGTCTTGGCGAAGCGGGCGTAGTACTCGTCGTGGTCGGTGTGGCGCCGGAGGTCGGTGCCGTCGAGCTTCGCGGAGTAGAGGTTGCCGATTCCCTCGTGGTCGGAGAGGAACCAGATCCTCTCCCCGATCCACATCGGGGAGGCGGGGTTGCCGGGCAGGCGGATGAGCCGGTCGAACTGGCCGTTCCCTTTGGGGTCGATCCACAGGTCACCGGCCGTGCCACCCCGGTATCGCTTCCAGCGCGCCGGGTCGGCGGTATTGCGACCGAGGACGACCGGCGTCTTCGCTGCCTCAGCCGGCTCACGCCGGCGCTGTCGGGGGGACACCCCCCGTCCCCCGGGTCTGCCGCTCGGCCCGTAGCCGATCTCCCGCGTCGGCCCGTACGGCAGCCGCTCCACCGGCCCGCCTCCGGGCGCGACGGCATAGGCGTGGATCATGTGGGCGAATGGCTGCGCGGCTTCTGAGGTGAAGAGGATCCGCCCGTCGGGCGTCCACCCGCGCACGGTGGAGTTGGCCCCGAGGAACGTGACGCGGGCTGCCGGCCCGCCGGTGGCCGGCATGCAGTACACCTCCGGGTGGTGCTCCTCCCGGCTGGTGAAGGCGACATGCTCCCCGTCCGGCGACAGCGCCGGATGGCTGACCTCGGAAAGGTTGGCCGTCAGCCGCCGGGCGATCCCCCCCGCCGCCGGCACCGACCACAGATCGTCCTCCGTGACGAAGGCGATCGTGTCCCCCCGCAGACTGGGATGCCGTAGATAACCGCTGGTCTGGGGCATAGCTCTGCAGGCTAACGCTCCAGCCGCTTCCACATACTGGGCGCAGGTCCGCTGTCACCGTTCCCTGACGCCACAATTGCGGGGATGGCTTCATGTGCGCGATGTGGTTCGGAGTTACCGGCGGCGGCGCGGTTCTGCCCGACGTGTGGGCGGCCGGTGGATCCGGAGGTGGGGCCGCCGGCGCCACCTCCCGCCCCACCGATCTGGTCGGGCTTGCGCTTGCCGGGGTGGCTGACCAACGACTGGCCGCTGGTCGGGCTCGGTGTGACCGTGATGCTGGCGGTGCTGTTCGCGATCTCGGCGTTGTTCGGTGCCGTGGCGGGGGTGGCGACCTCCGGGAAATTCGGTGCGGCCGGCTATGGCGCCGCCATGGGTTCGCACCTGGCGTTTGCCGCATTCGGAGCCAAGACCGCCGTCAGCTTCGGCAGGGAGAACGGCTCCGCGCTGGCCCTCGGGTTCCTGCCGCTGCCGTGGGCGGTCGTGGGCGGGCTGGCGATGGGGGCGGCGCTGCGCTTCGCCCGGCCCCGACTGCCGGACGAGCGGCGGCGCCGGATCGGCTACGCCGTCAAGCTGGCGGCGGCCGGCGGGGTGGCCCTGGGAGTGATCGCCGGGGTCCTGGATCAGCGCTCCCGCCCCGGCTCGGGATTCGGCAGCCGGTTGAACGGCGGTGAGGTCTGGTTCTACGCAACGGTGCTGCTCCTGTTGTGGGGTTGGCTCTGGCTGCACCGGCAGAGTTATCGCATGGGCCCGGCGTTGGCGGCGGCGTACCGTCCGCTGGCCCGGCGGGCGGGCGAGGGCGCCGTGGCATTCCTGGTGGTGTCGGCCGCGTTCGCCTTTGTCGGGCTGGTGTTCTCGCTCGTGGTCGTGGACCGCAACGGCGCGCAGGTGGCGCTGCTGTTCGGCCTGCCGGTGGTCGGGCTGAGCTTCGGCGCGGTCATGGCCGACTTCGCCATGGGCGCCGCCCTCGGTCTGGGGTCCTTGTTCGCCCAGCCGATCGGGCACCTGAGCCTGGCGCGCTTCGGGCTGCCGCCCGGCCTGGACGCCGGTGCCGCACCGGTATGGCTCTTCGCCGTTCTGCTCGTCGCTCCGCTGACCGTCGCCGGTGTGGTCTGGCGTCGCCTGGAGCATTTGCGCCCAACGCAGGAGCAGGACGCGCTGGCCGCCGGCGCGGCAACGGCGTTGGGGTTCGCCGGCGCCGCCTGGCTGCTGGCGCTGGTCGGCCGGGTCTCGCTCGTGGCCGCCATCGCCCCACCGGAATCCTCGGGCGGTCTGGACAGTGCGCTGGGGCTCCTCCAGGGGCGGGGCCCGGGAATCGGAACGCTGATCAGCGCCCAACCGAACCCGATCACCGTCCTGTTCCTTGGTCTGGTGTGGGGCCTCGCCGGCGGTCTCGGCGCCGCGTTCCTATGGGCCTCCCGCCACAACGCCCGCTGGCAGCTGGGTCAGGAAGCCGACGCGGGCGGGGATCCTCCGGAGGAGAAGCCGTAGGCGGACCAGTCCTCGGGGTTGTCCTCGGTGTAGCTGCCGAGGATCTCGCCGTTGACGGCGTCGAGCTCGACGAGGCCCCGCTTCGAGGGCGGCTCGTCGGCGGAGTAAAGGAGCACGCGCCAGACCGGACGGCTGCGCAGGCCGCGCCAGGCGAGCTGGGCCGAGGCGTGGCCCACCGGGAAGCCGGTGGCTGCGGCCGACGCGGCCAGCGCGCCGGTCTCGTCGAGCTGCAACGGCCAGGCACAGGCGAAGTGGTAGACGGCGACAAGCGCGAGGAACACGGCGGCGACCAGCAGCCCGCCGTTGCCGGAGCTCACGGCCCCAGCAGCGCAGGCGGCGGCCGTCACCACGTAGCACCAGGCCGCGATCCGGCGCTTGCGGTTGTCGGGCACCTTGTAGGGCCGGGCAACGGTGACGTCGAGTTCTTCGGGTAGCTCGTCGGTCATGTCGGCCACACGGCGCGGAGCTTCTGCCAGGTGGTGTGCAGGTCTTCGGGAATCACACGGACCTCGGCGAGGGACGTCATGAAGTTGGTGTCGCCGCCCCAGCGGGGGACGGCGTGGAAGTGCAGATGGCCCGGGACCCCGGCGCCGGCTTCCCGGCCGAGGTTGGCGCCGACATTGAACGCTTCCGGATGGATCGCCTCCTGCAAGGCATGCGTCGCCCGTTGCAGGCCGGTGAAGAGCGCGGAGCCTTCCTCCGGCGACAGCCCCTGCATTTCCGACTCGTGGCGGATCGGCGCAACCATGAGATGGCCGGACGTGTAGGGGAACGCATTGAGGACGGTGAAGCTGAGCGGCGTCCGTTCCAGGATCAGCGACTCTTCGTCCTCCCCGGACAGCAGGGTGCAGAACAGGCAGCCGTCCTCGCCGCCGGCGATGCCGGAGATGTACGCCGAGCGCCACCCGGCCCACAGCCGTTCCATTCCTGCCGTCACAGGTGTCTCGGCACGACTACGAGCGGGCCGCCACCTCGGCGGCCAGGCGGGCGACGAAGTCGTCGAGGGGGACGTCACGCTCAGGGCGCTCCGCGCCCCGCACGTTGACCCCCACGGTCTGGCCTTCCACGTCGGAGTCTCCGACCACGAGCAGGTAGGGAAGCTTCTCGAGCTTGCCCTTGCGGACCCGGGCGCCGAGCGTGTCGTGCGTGGCGTCGGTCAGTTCCGCCCGGAACCCGGCGGAGGCCAGCCGGTCGACGACGCGAACGGCGTAGTCGTCGTGGCGGTCGGCCACCGGCAGCACCTGCACCTGCACCGGGGCCAGCCACGTCGGGAAGGCGCCGGCGTAATGCTCGACCAGGATGCCGAAGAACCGTTCCACCGAACCGAACAAGGCCCGGTGGATCATGATCGGCCGGTGCCGCTCGTTGTCCTCGCCGACGTAGGTGAGGTCGAAGCGGATCGGGTGGTTGAAGTCGACCTGCAGCGTTGACAGCTGCCAGCGGCGCCCGATGGCGTCCTTCAGGTGCACGTCGATCTTGGGGCCGTAGAAGGCGCCTTCACCCTCGGCCACCGTGTACGGCAGCCCGGACTGGCGCAACGCCTCGTGCAGCGCTTCGGTGGCGCGCTCCCAGTCCTCGTCGGCGCCGACCGACTTTCCTTCCGGCCGCGTCGACAGCTCGGCCTCGAAGTGTTCGAAGCCGAACGTGCGCAGGATCCGCAGGACGAAGCCGAGCAGCGACGTGAGCTCCGGCACGATCTGGTCGGGCGTGCAGTAGATGTGGCTGTCGTCCTGCGTGAAGCCGCGGGTGCGGAGCAGCCCGTGGAGCACGCCGGAACGTTCATAGCGATAGACCGTCCCGAACTCGAAGAGGCGCAGCGGCAGCTCCCGGTAGGAGCGGGTGCGCGACCGGTAGATCAGGCAATGCATCGGGCAGTTCATCGGCTTCGGGTAGTACTTCGCCCCCTCCATCTCCATCGGGGGGTACATCCCCTCCGCGTAGAAGTCGAGGTGCCCGCTGGTCTCGAACAGGTTCGCCTTCGTCAGGTGGGGGGTGACGACGAACTCGTAGTTGGCCGCCTCGTGCTCCGCCCGGGAGAAGTCCTCCATCTGCTTGCGGATCTTGGCGCCCTTGGGGTGCCAGACGGCCAGCCCGCCGCCGAGCTCGTCGGGGAAGGAGATCAGGTCGAGCTCCACACCGAGCTTGCGGTGGTCGCGCCGCTCGGCTTCCTCCAGCCGGTGGAGGTGCTCCTCGAGGTCCTTCTTGGTGGCCCAGGCGGTGCCGTAGATCCGTTGCAGCATCGGGCGCTTCTCGTCGCCCCGCCAGTAGGCGCCGGCGACCTTCATGAGCTTGAAGGCGCCGAGCCGCTTGGTGTGAGGCACGTGCGGCCCCCGGCACAGGTCGACGAACGATGCCGATCCCGGGGCTCGGGGTGTCCCCGAAGACACAGCGCCGGACGGTTGAGGGTTGCGGTAGACCGATACGACGCCACCCTCGGCGCCTTCGGTGCTCTCCGCCCCTTCGATGATCTCGCGCTTGAACGGCTGGTCGGCGAAGAGCTCGAGCCCGGCCGGCTTGTCCATCTCCTCCCGGACGAAGGGCTGGGCCTCGCCGATGATCTCCCGCATCCGGGCGTCGATCCGCTCGAGGTCGGCCTCGGTGAAGTGCGCCGGTGTTCCATCAGGACGGGCGGGCAGTTCAAAGTCGTAGTAGAAGCCGTCGGCGATCGGCGGGCCGATGGCGTAGCGGGCGCCGGGAAACAGGTCGAGGACGGCCTGCGCCAAGACGTGGGCCGTGGAATGGCGCAACACGTAGAGCCCGTCGGCCGAGTCAGCCGTGATGATCGCAACGTCGGCGTCGTCGGAGATCTGGCGGTCGAGGTCGACCGTCACGCCATCGACCTGGGCGGCCACGGCTGCGTCGGCCAGGCGCCGCCCGATCGAGGCGGCCACCTCGCCCGGCGTCACGCCTGCGGGGTACTGGCGGGTCGAGCCGTCCGGAAGCTTGACCGTGACCTCAGCCACGGAGCAAAGACCTATTCCTCGTCGTCGCCGCCGCCGACGTCTTCGGACTCGCCAGCGGAAAAGTCCGCAGTGAGATCGTCCATGTCCTCGGCGGGGGCGTCGATTGCCTCAGCGGACACGTCTTCGGCGACGGCTGCGGCTTCGGGCTGCTCCTCGCGGTCCTCGCGGGGGCCGCGACCCGGCCCACCGGGGCCGCGCCCACCACCCCGGCCACCGCGCCCGCCGAGCCGCTCGGCCACCGTGCGCTTGGCGTAGGGCAGGAGAGCCAGCTCCCGGGCGGTCTTGATCGCCACGGCCACTTCACGCTGGTGCCGGTTGCAGTTGCCGGTGGTGCGGCGGGCCTTGATCTTGGCCCGCTCCGAGAGGAAACGCCCAAGGAGGTTGGCGTCCTTGTAGTCAACCCAGGGGATCGAGTCCCGGCAAAAGACGCAGACCTTGGGCTTGCCCCGGCGGGGACGGAGCGAAGCGGCGGCCGGCGCCCGCTTCGAGCCACGGCTGCGATCGTTGTTGCGGGCCATCAAGACTCCCTCGTGCGTGAACGGCCCGTCAGACTAGCAGTGAAGGGTCGGGAAACCGTCAGTGGCGCGTGCCCGGCGGGCAACGGAGGCTGGTACGGTGCCGCCCGAAGGGTTCTACAGGTCCAATCGCTTCGAGCAGATTCCCTTTCGACCCCCCGCCGGCACTGGCGACGGGTCGCCTTGCCCGGGGCGTAGCTTCACCAGGAGGGACGTTCGTGCCGGTTGGAGTAGTCAAGTGGTTCAACGCCGAGAAGGGTTACGGCTTCATCTCGCAAGAGTCGGGGCCTGACGTGTTCGTACACTTCAGCGCCATCCAGGAGACGGGCTACCGCTCGCTCAACGAGAACGACAAGGTCGAGTTCGAGGTGAGCCAGGGCCCGAAGGGCCCCCAGGCCGGCAACGTCCGGCGCATCAGTTAGAGCCCCTCACTCGCAGGACCCGGCGAGGGCCCGCACCGGCGGGCCTTCGCCCTTTTCCGACCCGGTGTTCGATTCCCGGGTTGGTTAATGGCGGTTACCTCCCGCCGCTCCAGTCCTTCTGGAACTGGGCGAGGCCTGCGCCGTAGACGGCCTGGAGGCTCTGGTCGACGCGGTACTCGGCGGTGCCCGGCGCCACCCGGAGCTCGCCGATCTCGGCCAGCAGGTCGAGCGGTGCGGTCTTGCCCTTCCTGGCGGCTAGGAACGCCATGGCCGACGTGCTCTCGTCGTACGCACGGATGATCGACTCGGCGCCGCCCGTGGTGAACTCCCAGTCCTCGGGGAGGACGCCGTCGCTCCCGTCCACCTTCGAGGGGGATTTCTCGCCTCCCGCCATCCAGTCGGCAACGCCCTCGTGGACCCACGACGGCACGAAGGGCCCGGCCAGCGCGAAGGCGGACACGTGCGTGAACTCGTGGTGGAAGGTCTGGAGCTGGAAGTCGCGCCGGCTGCGGGCCAGGTTCATGTCCTGGACGTAGACCCTGGGCGCCGTCGCTTTCCAGTCGTCGTCCCGGTCGACAGCCGCGCTGGCGAAGGCCACGAAGTTCGACAGGTCGAACGTGGCCTGGAGGATCTCCCGGAGCTGGTCGAGCGTATGGGGCAGCACGACCACGATCTGGGTGGGTATCGCCTTATCGAAGGCTGACTTCAGCCGGACATACCCCTGCTCGCACAGGGTGCCGAGGGCTTCCGCCCGCTTCCGGTCGGCGGGGTCATGGAGGATCGTGAAGTGGTCCGTCCGCTGCTGGTGGACGGGCCCGTAGTCCCACAGGTTGCGGGCCGAGGGGAGGCCGACGTCCTCGAGGTCGCGATCGGAGACGATCCGCCACCGGCCGTCCCGGAGGAGGAAGGTGTAGTAGTAGCCGTCGACGGCGTCGATGGTGTCGATGCCGGTGAGGCGGTACCCGGCCTCGACCGGTGGGAGGAAGACCGCCTCGGCGCCGGGATAGCGGGCCGCCAGCCCGGCAGCGAGGTCGGGCACCTCGTCGGTGCGCAGCTCCAGCTCGTAGGACTCCAACGGGAGCGAGCGGAGCCCGTCGAAGAGGCGACCCTGCCGGATCTTGAAGTCGTCGGTGGCCGCGATGTCGACGGTGTCGAGAAACGCCGCCCGATCGCCCCGCTCGAGGGCGTCGACCCGTTGGGCGAGGACCTGCCTGACGGCTTCCTCCCGGGTCACGCCAGCGGCCTGGGCTACAGCCGTCTGGGCTACAGCGGTCTGGGCCACGGCGGACGGGGCCACCGCTCCGGCGGCCAGCACTGCCATCACCGCCAGAGCTGACATCGGCCGGGCGGCTCGGGCTCTCACCGGGGGCGGACCGCCACGGTCAGGTCGACGCCGACGAGATCGGCCAGTTCGACCAGTGTTGCCGGGGCGTCTCGGTGATCGCCGCCGGAGAGGATGGCGCTGGCCAGGTCGTCGAGGGCGTCGAGGGCCCGGGGGACGTCGAGATCGTCGTCGAGGGCCGCGCGCACCTCCTCGGCGAACGGGCGGGGGTCAGCGCCGCCGGTGAAACCCGGGTCGGAGCCGCAGCTTGCTGCCGCCATCAGCCGCCGGAGGAGCGCCTTGCCTTCGTCGAGGTCGGTGTCGAACCACTCGAAGCCCGCCCGGTAGTGGTGGCGGAGCAGCGCCAGCCGGATGGCCCGGGGGTCGGCCACCTTGAGGAGGTCGCTGACGAAGACGAGGTTGCCCAGCGACTTGCTCATCTTCTCGCCGTCGTAGGCGACCATCGCCGAATGCACCCAGTGCCGGGCAAGGGGTTGGCCGGTGATCGACGTGCTCTGGGCGATCTCGCTCTCGTGGTGGGGAAAGATCAGGTCGGTGCCCCCGCCGTGGAGGTCGAGGGTCTCGCCGTGGGCGGAGAGGACCATGGCCGAGCACTCGATGTGCCAGCCCGGCCGGCCGGGGCCGAAGGGGGCGTCCCAGGCCGGCTCGTCCGGCGCCGACTTCTGCCAGAGCGTGAAGTCGAGCGGGTCGCGCTTGGCTGGGTCGTCGGGCCGCCCGCCCCGCTCGGCGGCGATGCGGAGCATGTCCTCCCGGCTGTAGTGCGAGAGCTTCCCGTAGTCGGGGAACGTCGAGATGTCGAAGAACACCGACCCGTCCGCCTGGTAGGCGTGCCCGTTGTCGAGGAGCTTCCCGACCAGCTCGATGATCTGCGGGACGGCCTCGGTGGCCCCGGGCTCCGCGACCGGCGGGCGCATCCCGAGGGCCTCCATGTCGGAGCGGAACCGGGCCATCTCGGCCTCCGCCAGCTCGAGATAGTTCACACCGAGCTGGCGCGCCTTCGGCAGGATCGAGTCGTCGACGTCGGTCACGTTGCGGACGAGCGAGACCTCGTGGCCCAGCTCCTCCAGCCGGCGGATGAGGACGTCGTAGGTCAGATAGGTGGCGGCATGCCCCAGGTGGGTCGAGTCGTAGGGGGTGATGCCGCAGACGTAGATCCGCACGACCTTCGGCGGCTCGAACGGGACGATGGCCTGTTGGAGGGTGTCGTAGAGGCGGATCGGCACGCTCTTCGAACCTAGTGGCGGGGCACTAATGCGCAGGCATGAGACGCAGGGTCGCCTTGCCTCCGTAGCGCAGGTTCACGGTGAGGAGGACGGCACAGAACGCCTCGAGGCCGATGGCGTTCTCCAGCGGCCCACCGTCGAGCGGGCGCAGCTCCGGCATGGCCGAGACCAGCGCCTGGGTGGCCCGCATCGCCTCGAGATCGTCGGACACCACGGCGACGTCGCCGTGGAGCACGGTCTTGTTGAGGTCCAACAGCGCCACGGCGGGAATGTGGTGAAGGGCAGCGGCCACCAGCGCCTCGGGCGCGGCCTTCTGCACCGCCTGGGCGATGGAGCCCTCCTCGGTGGGGACGAGCTCGAAGCTCGAACCGACCCGGTGCACGGCATTGGCCATCGACACCACCGGCTTTCCGGCCAGGCGCGCCGCGTGCTCTCCGGCGGCCGACACGGTGGCCCGGGCAGTGGTGGCGAGCACCACGATCTCGGCTTTCTCGGCCACCTCCGCGTTGGAGCCAGGCTCGATGTGGCCCATGCCGGGCCCCCAGTGCTCGACGAGCTTGCGGACGGTCGCATCCGCCTTGGCCGGGTCGCGCGAGCCCAGGTAGACCTTCTGACCCCCCGCCGTCAGGCGGGCGGCGAGGCCGCTCCCGGCCGGTCCGGTGCCTCCCAGGATCCCGATTTTCACAG
>JAICGL010000028.1 GCA_025923175.1 Acidimicrobiia bacterium | reverse complement strand
GGCGGGAAGCGGCCCGGGTCGCGCTGCGGGTCGCCACCCGGTGGGCGGTGCTCGACGCCCACACCGCCCTCCTCGCCCTGGGGGACGCCTACCTGGCGCAGGCCCGGCGCCATCGCGACACGCTGATGGCCGACTTCACCTACCTCCAGCCGGCCCAGCCGACGACGCTCGGCTACGTGCTCGCCGGGCACCTCCAGGCCGTCCTCCGCAACCTGATGCGGCTGGAGAACGCCTTCAACTGGGTCAACCGGAGCCCGGCAGGAGCCGGAGGGACCACCGGCAGCTCCCTGCCGGTCGATCGCGAACGCCTCGCGGGCCGTCTCGGGTTCTACGGGGTGATCCCTCACGCCCGGGACGCGATGTGGCAGGTCGACGGGTTCGTCGACCTGCTGGCCTGCCTGGCGTCGATCGCCGTCGAGTGCGGGCAGGTGGCGGCCGACCTGGAGATCTGGGCCTCGCCGGCCTACGGCTTCGTCGAGTTGGCCGACGAGTACTGCCGGGTCAGCGCCCTCATGCCCCAGAAGAAGAACCCCTACGCCCTGGCGGTCATCCGCCACGCCGGTGGGAGCACCCCGGGCGCCCTCGCCGGTCTGTTGTCCGTGCTCCGCACCGGCACCGCCCGCACCGACCACTTCCTCTCCACCGCCGGCGACGTGGACCGGGCGCTCCGCACCGTCACCGGGGCCGTCCGGCTGCTGTCGGGGGTGGTATCGACGCTGCGGATCGACCGGGCAGCACTGGCCCGCACGGCCGAGGACCCCGGTCTGCTCCTGGCCGATCTCGCCGACCGGATCGTGGGCGCCGGGCTGGGCGACCGGCGGACCGTCCACCGGCTGCTCGGCCTGGCTGCCCGCCGGGCGGCCGGCCGGGGCCAACCGCTCACGCCCGACGACCTCGCCGCAGCGCTGCGTGAAGGCGGGATCGACGTCGCTCCCCAGGCTCTGGAGGGCCTCGACGATCCCCGGGCGATCCTGGCCACCCGCACCGTGCTCGGCGGCTGGGCCCGCCTGCCGGAGCTCCTGACCGCCTCGAGCCGGGAACTGGGCCGCCGCCGCCGGGCGGGCACAGCCCTCCGTTCGGCCCTCGACGGTGCGGAAGCGGCGCTGGTGGAGGAGGCCCGCACTCGGGGTGGGAGTGTGTAAAGCGCTGCTTGCGCTCTGTGCTCGCGATTGCGTTTTGTGCTCGAACCTGATTGCATGAGTGTTCCGGGCCACGGACAGAAAGGAAGTCGCGTGAAGCGACCCCTCCTTGGGCTCCTGGCCGCGGCGATGGTGAGCCTCGGGCTCCTCGGCTCCCCCGTTCAGGCAGCTTCGACGCCCTCCCTCACGGCTGCGATGGCGACCCCGGCGCACGACGACGGCGACGACCACGGGCACAAGCACTCGGCCCACAGCCGGCAGGGCGGTACCCGGCACCACGGCGATGACGACCACGACGGCGGCCACCGCAGGCGGGGGCCGTGCTCGGGGCTCATCGTCCTCTTCTGCAGGGCGTAGCCCTCAACCCATTCCCGAGTCGAGGCGTCGACGCCGCCGGGCGGGCTGTCCGCCCGGCGGAGCGCCGCGCCATCAGATGCGAGGGCTACCCGGGGTCAACGGTACGAGCCAGTCGGGAATAGCTGGCCCCGGATCGCGCCGTCGGGGTACTCGGCCGTGTGGATCTGGAGGTAGAAGGCTTCCGGGCGTTCCCGGAGGTTGCGCAGCGCCGTCGGATCGGCGCCGACGCAGCCCTCGTCACCGTTGGATTCGGGGTGGAGATCGATGACGGGCCGGCCGTGCTGGCCCGGGCCGCCCGAATGGATGTGGGCCGCCAGCGCTCGGCTGGTGCCGTCGTAGCCCATCCGGTAGCAGACGATGCCGTAGCGCATGTCGACGAAGAGGTTGGCCGTTCCGAAGGCGTTGGGCGCACCCGGCCCGGGCGCGACCTGGTCACCCGACATGTTGGCCCGCACCGATTCACCCTGATTCCCGTACTGCCAGGAGCAGGCGTCGGGGCTGTCGTAGTAGCCGTCGTGGCCGTCGGGTCCGTAGTAGCCGCAGTCGTCGTACCAGCCGGGGCCGCGGTAGCCGTGCCGGTAGTAGCGCCGATGGGTGTCCCAGTCGTAGCGGCCGCGGTGGCCGTACCGGTCGTGGTCGTACCGGCCGTCGTCGCGGTCGTAACGGCTGCCGTAGTCGTCGTCCCCGTCCTTACCGTCCTTGGCGTCGCCCTTCTTGGCGGGTGACTTGGGGTCGGGGTTCGGCTCCTTGCCGGTGTTGGACTCCTTGCCTGCCTCGCCGCCCTTCGGAGGCGGGGCCTTGTCCTTGCCGGGTTCGGCGGGCTTGGCGTTCTTGTCGCCGGGTTGCGCCTTCTTGTTCTTCTCCTCTTCGCTCTTGTTCTTCTCCTCTTCGCCGGACTGGGCGGAGCGCTCGCCGCGGCGATCGTCGGCGGCCAGCGATGTCGTCGGCGCACCGAGGAGGAGCACCGCTCCGAGGCACGGAGCGAGCAGCGCGCGGGTCAGGCCCTTCGTCATGGATCCTCACCTCTCGTCGATGGAACTGGACCGTCAATCCAGCCCGTAACCGAGTCCTTACCCTGGAACCTGACCAAAATGCACCTTTTTTCCCATTTTGGGAGTGACTTTTCTGTGGGAATTCGACCAAAACGGTCGCTAACGGCACTTCTCGGGGAATAGAGTGATCAACGTGCGCGATGCGAGCCATCTCGTCAATCAGTCGGCTCACCATTCGCGTTCCCGCTGCCCGGGCGAAGGCCCCTTTCTTTACGGGATTGGGCCAGCCGCTCCGGTACGGGTCCCCGCACTCACCTGACTCCGCAGCTTCTCAGCACTCTTCTCAGAGCAGTTCCTGGGGACCAGTTGGCCAGCCTTGCGCCACCGGAAATCCGGTAGCTGAGGCGATAACTGAAGCGCTTAAAGAAGAGTTGTAGAGACAATTAAAGGAGCAGGTCCATGCGATCATTTCGCGGAATCGCGCTGACCCTTTGCGCCTTCCTTTCCGTCGGTCTCGTGGCGACGTCAGCCGGCGCCTCGCGGGACGCAAGCTTCGCCAAGCAATGGGGCCTGGCCAAGATCGGCGCTCCGGAAGCCTGGGCACACAGCACCGGGCAGGGCGTGCGCGTTGGAATCGTCGACACTGGCGTCGACCTCAATCACGAAGACCTCGCCGGCCGGGTGGTTGAGAGCATCAGCTGTGTCGGGGCGGCCGGCGATCCGGCCAAGTGCAACGGCTCTGCGCAGGACGATCAGGGGCACGGCACCCACGTCGCCGGCATCATCGCCGCCAACCGGGACAACGACCTCGGGATCGCCGGTGTCGCTCCCAATGCCGAACTGGTGGTGGCCAAGGCGCTCAGCGCCGCCGGCGCCGGCACCGAGGAGGACATCAACGCCGGCATCAAGTGGGTCGTCGACCACGGCGCCAAGGTCGTGAACCTCAGCCTGGGCGACCCGAACTTCGTCTTCACCAGCCTGCTCGGCACCGGCATGCGGGAAGGCATCGAATACGCCTGGTCGAAGGGCGCCGTTCCGGTGCTGGCATCGGGGAACTCGAATCTGTTGGGCCTCGGGCTCGGCAGCTCCAACTACGGGAGCTTGAACGCCCTCGTTGTCGGCGCCACCGGTCACGACGACCAAGTCGCCGAGTACTCCAGCCCGATCGGCAGCGCGAAGTGGGGCATCCTCGCCCCCGGCGGCTCCGGAGACGGCAACAAGGACCACGACATCTTCTCGACCTTCTGGAAGTCCGGGCAGCCCAACGCCTACGAGGCACTGGCCGGCACGTCGATGGCCGCTCCGCACGTGGCGGGCGCCGTGGCGCTGCTGCTGGCGGAGGGGCTGACGCCCGAGCAGGCGATCGAGCGTCTGCTCAGCACGTCCGATCCGAAGGTGTCCTGCGACAGTTGTAGGGGCCGCCTGGATCTGGCCAGGGCTTCCGCCCAGGACCGGACCGCCGCCAAGGAGCCGGAAACCGCTCAGTAGCGGGCCTGCTTGGTCCCTAGGAGTCGGGCCGCACCGGGATACCCTCCCCCTCTCGGTGCGGCCTGACCGCGTCTGCATCTTGTCGCCGCCTGACCCTCAACCTCCGCTGATGAGAATCTCCGCGCCGGCAGGCGGGGTCGGGTCGTCGACGAGGCGGAGCCAGCCGTCGGGGAGGCGGACGGGGCGGGGGCCGTCCGTGTGGCCGCGCTTCCAGCGCACCGCTTCGGGCGGCAGGGGGAGATCAGGGTCGATCGCTGCGAGGAGCGCAGCCAGTTCGGCGAGCGACGACACGGTGCCGAGGGCCCGGCGGGCGTCTGCGCCGATGGCGTAGCCCTGCGTGTACCAGGCGGCGTGGCGGCGGAAGGTGCAGAGCCCGGTCGTTTCTCCCTCGTCTTCGGCCAGCAGTTCGGCGTGACGGAGCATGACGTCGGCGACAACGCCGAAGGGCGGCGGGGGTGCGGCACTGCGACCGGCGAAGACGGCGCCGAGATCGGCAAAGAGCCACGGCCGGCCCAGACATCCGCGACCGATGACGACACCGTCGCAGCCGGTCTCGTCCATCATGCGGACGGCGTCGCTCGCCTCCCAGATGTCGCCGTTGCCGAGGACGGGGATGGTGGTCACGGCCGCCTTGAGTTCGGTGATGGCGGCCCAGTCGGCGTCTCCGGCGTAGCGCTGCTCGGCGGTGCGGGCGTGGAGCGCGACGGCGGCGGCGCCCTCCGCTTCGGCGATCTGGCCGGTGGAGACGGCGGTGAGGAGCTCGTCGTGGATGCCCCGGCGGAACTTGACCGTGACGGGGATGCCTTCGGGGGTGGCGGCCTTCACCGCTGCAGCGATGACGTCGGCCAGGAGCCTGCGGCGGACGGGCAGGGCTGCGCCGCCGCCCTTGGCGGTGACCTTGGGCGCCGGGCAGCCGAAGTTGAGGTCGACGTGCTCAACGCCGAAGTCCCCGATGAGCCGGCGAGTGGCCTCGCCGATCGTGCCCGGGGCCACGCCGTAGAGCTGGGCACTGCGGGGCCGCTCGTCATCGTCGAACCGAAGCATGCGGGCCGTGCGTTCGTTGCGCTCGACGACCGCCCGAGCCGTGAGCATCTCGCTGACATACAGCCCACCCGGCCCGAACCGGCGACACAATCTGCGGAACGCCCGGGTGGTCACACCGGCCATGGGAGCAAGGACGACCGGCGGATCGACCTCGAGCGGCCCGATGCGCAGCGGACCGGCGTTCATTTGCGACACCCGTCCGTCGCAAATGAACGCCGGATCATGCCCACAGGTCCATCACCGTGAGGCCGACGTCCGCCAAGAGCTGGCGGAAGAGCGGGAGCGAGAGGCCGATCACGTTTCCATGATCGCCGATGACGCGGTCGATGAACGGCGCCGATCGTCCGTCGAGCGTGAAAGCGCCGGCGACGTGCAGCGGTTCGCCGGTGGCGAGATAGGCGTCGAGTTCGGTGTCGCTGAAGTTTCCGAAGACGACTTCGGTGGCGGCGTCGCCGGCGGTGCGGCGACCGGTAGCGGTGTCGATGAGGCAATGGCCCGTGCGGAGGATGGCCGACCGGCCCCGGAGCCGCTGGAGCCGGGCCCGGGCTTCGGCCTCACCGGTCGGCTTGCCATGGGCCTCACCGTCGACGTCCAGCAGCGAGTCGCAGGCCACGATGACGGCTCCGGCCGCCTCCGGTCGCGCGGCGACCGCCTCCGCCTTGGCCTCCGCCAGGGCCGTCACCAATCCCGGCAGGTCTTCCGCCTCGAAACCCTCCTCATCGACGCCCGAGACGATGACCTCCGGCGCGAAACCCGCCCCGGTGAGCAGCCTGAGCCGGGCCGGCGATGCCGACGCGAGCACGAGCCGACGCTTCGGATTGGATGAGCTCACGGCCTCGGCAGTCTGTACTGCCTTTTTGGCGGGTGCGAACCGCGGCGAAGCGCCTCAACCCGGCCCCAGCGCAGGAGGTATGCCACCCTCTCCACCATGGAGGTGGCGACGAGCGAGGAGGTGGCGGTCACGGGCGTCGCCGCCGGGGGCGAGGGGGTCGGGCGGCTCGGGGACGGGCGGGCCGTGTTCGTGCGGGGCGTGCTGCCCGGGGAGCGGGTGCGGGTCACGGTGACCGAGGAGCGGAAACGGTTCGCCCGGGGGACGCTGGTCGAGGTGGTCGAGGCCGCGCCGGAGCGGATGGCGCCGCCGTGCCCGCAGGTGGAGGCAGGTTGCGGCGGCTGCGACTGGCAGCACGTCGCTCCGGCGGCACAGCGGGAACTCAAGGGCCGGATCGTCACCGACGCGCTGCGCCGCATCGGCCGGGTCGAGCCGCCTCCGCCTGATCTCGGCCCAGAGCTGGCGCCGGAGGGCTGGCGGACGACGGTCCGGGCGGTGGTCGAGGGCGAGGGACGGGCGGGGTTCCGACTTCACCACGCCCACGAGCCGCTGGCTGTCGGGCCGGGCGGATGCCTCGTCGCCCACCCGCTGGTCGACGAGATCCTCCGGGAGGGGGTGTTTCCGCGCCCGGTCGGGGAGGTGACCGTCCGGGTGGGCGCCGCCACCGGGGAGCGGCTGGTGCTGTGCACCCCGACCGTCGGTGACAGCCAGGTGGCCGCCGGCGTGGTCATGGTCGGCGCCGACGAGCTGGCAAGCGGGCACCGGGCGTGGATCCATGAGATCGTCGCCGGGCGGCGCTGGCGCATCTCAGCGGAGAGCTTTTTCCAGAGCCGGCCCGACGGCACCGAGGCGCTGGTCGATGCCGTCGTCACCGCCCTCGGGGAAACATTGACGCCGGGCGCCACGGTGGTCGACCTCTACAGCGGCGTCGGCCTGTTCGCCGGCGTCCTCGGCGAACGGACAGGCGGCAGGGTGGTGGCGGTGGAGTCGAGCCGTTCGGCCGTGGCCGACGCCCGGATCAACCTGGCCGATCTCGACGGCGCCCGGATCGTGCGGAGCGACGTGCGGCGGTGGCACCCGTCCGCCGCCGATGTGGTGGTGGCGGATCCGTCGCGGCAGGGCCTCGGGGCGGAGGTCGTCCCCCGCATCGGGGCGACGGGGGCGTCGGCCCTCGCCCTGGTGTCGTGCGACCCAGGAGCGCTGGGGCGCGACGCCGGCCTGCTGGCCGCCGACGGGTGGCGGCTGGGGTCCGTCCGACTCGTGGACCTCTTTCCTCACACGTCTCACGTGGAGGTCGTCACCGGCTGGATTCGGCCCAACTGATCCAATCGATGGAAGCGGTGCCTTCAGTGCCGCCCGAACGCGGCCGATGCAGTCATTGTGGATTTCCCGCACCTCGAGAGGCTGACTCGCGCCGAATGCCGGCAGCTCCTGCCCGGCGCGACCGTCGGTCGGCTGGCCGTGCCGACCCCGAACTTCCCGACCGTCGAGCCCGTTTCGTTCGCGGTTGTCGAAGGCGAGATCGTCGTGGCGGCCCGGACCGGCAGCGCCGCTGATGCCGTGCCTGCCGGAACCGTGCTCAGCTTCGAGGCCGACGTTCTCGACAACGCCCAGCACGCTGGGTGGAGCGTCGTGTGGACCGGCCCGGTGGAGGAACTCGACGACGACACCGTGGCGCAGGTCAGGCCGAAGCTCGGCCCGTGGCCAGTGGCGGACAACGACCGGCTCCTGCTGATCCGGTCGGAGCGGGTCACCGGCCAGCGCATCGTCACCGGTGCCGCGTCGTCGTTGGAGGCGGGTGCGACCGCCACTGTGGCGGGGTCGTGCGGCCCAGCGACTGACGGCGGAGACCCTCCCCGATTCACCCGGCGTGCCATCAACACGGATGAAGGGTTCGCCCTCCTGGCCCGTGGTGGCCAGCACGTCGGCCGGCTGGTCGTCACCGTCGGCGGGGAGCCGATGATCTTTCCCCTGAACTTCGCCGTCGACGGCGAAGCCATCGTCTTCCGCACCCAAACCGGGACAAAGCTGACGGGCATCACCCGCTCGCTGGCCACCTTCGAGGTCGACGACATCGACGCCTCCGGGCAGGGATGGGCCGTGTCCTTCGAAGGCCTGGCCCAGGAGGTGCTCGACGCCGATCCGGAGTCGATGCGGGAGCGGATCGCGGCCATCGACATCGAGACCTGGCCCGGCGGGGACCGCCCGCACGTGGTGCGGATCAGGCCCTACCGGGTGCACGGCACGGCGTGGTCGGTCGTTCCGGCCCCAGTCGCCGCTGAGCCGGCTCCGGCCACTTCCGCGCAGCAGGCCTAACGCCGCTTCGCCAGGCCGGCGAGGCCTCGGCCGAGACCCAACAAGGCGATCAGGCGCAGCACGCCATTTCCGAGGCCGCCGCCCGTCCGGGGCAGCGTCCCAACGGGCGAGGCGCTTGTGCCGACGAGGGCGGGGGCGCCGGCGCCGACCTCAGTGGTGAGGCCGACGTCCGTGGGCTCGCCTCGTTCCGCACCCGCACCACCGACCGCCGCCGAGCCCGATCCGTTGGTCGACGTGTTGATCGCCGGTGCACCGCCGCCGTTGCCACCCGGGCCGCTGCCACCGTTGTCGCCATCCGGCCCGCCGCCGTTCGCTCCCGGGATGATCTGGCCCACGCGATCGAAGAGGTCGCCAAGGTCGATGCCCGATACCTCCGGGACGAGCCCGCCGAGGCCCGGGTCGCCGGGTTCGCCAGGGAAGGAACCGCCCCCGTCACCGGGAACGATGTCGTCCAGTACGCCGGGGAGGTCGCCGTCCTCGCCCCCGGCGCTGTCCAGCGCTGCGGTCACGACAGCAACGACTTCACCCTCCAGCGAACCGCCGGGCTCCCCGGGCATGACATCGCCCACGTCAATGGATTCAACGTCGTCGAGCGCGCCCGACACGATGCCTTCGAGGTCCTCGTTCAGCGAACCGCCCGGGTCGGCGGGAGGCAGGTCGTCCACGTCGTCACGGCAGAGGGAGGCCGTCGCCGACCCATGCCCCGTCGCCTCGAGCCCGGTGGCGTCGGTGCCCTGCTCCGGAACGACGGACCCGTCCGCCCCGCCCATGCTGGCGGCGGCGGTCACGCAGCCGCCATCCTGCACCTCGACCGAGGCGTGCAGGTCGCCGGCAACCGTCACATCGCCGGCTGACACGGGAACACCCACGCCCCCGAGAATCATGCCACTGGCTCCGAACGCGCCGATCGCACCGACGAGCAGACGGCGCCGGCGGGTGACCGACGCTCCAGCGGGACGGGTGAGGGTACGGCGGTGCTGCGACATGGGAGGAGGCTCCTTCGGGTGGACAAGCCAACGTTGTCGTACCGAGAACGGATTGGAGCCGTGATTCCTTGCGGTCCCCCGAAAAGTTCAGAGCAGCTTTGGACGCAAACGCGTCCTATCGCACCCGCGTCGGGATTAGCGGCCTGCTTCGTCGGAGCGGATCAGACGCAGCGCGGGCGGGCGGGGGGAGCCGTCGAGGGCCTGCCAGGTGTCGGCGAGGCTGCCCGACTCCCCGATGGTGACCTCGCTCTGGTGAATGCGGCGCAGCTCGAGGTGGAGCCGCAACCGACCGACGATCGACGAGGCATCGGCGCCGGCCTGAATGGCCAGGATGGCGAATCGCTCGTCGTCCACCCGGGCAAGGGTGTCGGTGTCGCGAAGGCAGTCGGCGAGGATGCCGGCGACCTCCACCAGGAGGTCATCACGTTCCGACGGCTGCCGCTGGGCAACGGCGCGCCGCACGTCGACCAGGAAGAGCATCGGGCTGCCGCCATAGCGGGCGTGACGGCGTTCCTCCATCCGGAGGATCTCCAGAAACCCCCGCCGATTGGCCAGCCCGGTTACCTCATCGACGACGCACTCACTGTCGTCGAGCCCGCCGTCCTCGGTCGCGAAGCCGCCCGGTGCTGTGCCCTTGCCCATCGGCTGATCGTCCTCGATCGCGCGGCCACCCACAAGACGGTAAGCAGAGCCTTTCGACCCCCCGGTCCCTTTTGGGCGATTCACGTTGGCCGTGCATCGAAGACAGCGATCGTGACCTCGCACCCCGCAGCCTAAGCGAGCGTTAACAACACTGTAAGTGAGGTCCGGTTCGTCCAGTTGGGGTATATCCCAGGCATGGCAAGCGAACTGCAGGACCTCATGAGCGACCTGCACGACGCTTTGGCTTCCGTCGCCGAGAACATCGCCGAGGAGAGCGTTCGCGCTCGCTGAGCAGACCGCCGGTTTCTCGACGAAGTGCAGGACATTTAGGCATAAGTACGGCAATGCGACGTCCTGCACGAGCGGAGCGACTGGTTCGCAATCCATCGGAGGTTCATGTCTGTAACAAAGAGGTCACACCAGCCGATAACCGGGACGAGAGAACCAATGATGCGTTCTCACGTCGCGGAGGATCTGATGGCTGAGAACGAACTCCTTACCCCCAGCGAAGTCGCTGTCATGTTCCGGGTGAACCCCAAGACGGTCACCCGCTGGGCCCGAGCCGGGAAGATCTCGGCCGTCCGCACCCTCGGCGGCCACCGCCGCTTCCGGGCGTCGGAGATCCGCCGGTTCCTCGAAGAGGTGGGCGACCTCCAGGCCTGAGCGTCAGGCGCGCGAAAGCGCCGGGATCACCGACTCCTTGCGGAGGGTGATCCCGGCGTTTGTCGCGTCCTGACTCTTCTTACATCGCCTTGATCATGCCGGCCATGCCACTGGGGGCGTGGTAGATGCAGATGTACTGGTATTCACCGGCCGTCGGCACCGAGAACGTGAAGCTGCGGGCCGCTTCCGGCGGGCCGGCGCCCGGCGGGGCGTTGGGCGGCAGCACACCGGTGTTGTACAGGCCCTTGCTGCTGAGCTTCTGAGGGGACGGACCGGGGGCAGCCTTGCCCACCGCCGGGTCCTCGGGGTTCATGATCGGCGGCGTCTCGTTGAAGAAGCTCGCCGTGTGCGGGGCCATCGAGTTGTTGACGAACGTCACCTTGTCGCCCTTCTCGACGGCGGCAGGGACGGGGGCGAAGGCGAGGATGTCGGTGTGGGCGGTGGTCGTGCCCATCTCGATCTTCCACGTGGTGCTGCCGTCCCTGTTCTTCGTCGAGGCGGGATTGGCGGCCATCAGCTTCTGGTAGGCCTCGTTGCCCTCGGCCAGCCACTGGCCCTGCTCCTGGTCGCCCCGGGTCTTGACCGCTGCTGCGGTCTCGCCGGTGTCGCCCACGACGATCGTCCCCACCATCTGCGGGTGGATGACACAGAGGTAGCTGTAGGAGCCTGCCTTCGAGAAGGTCATCTCCATCGGCGGTGCGCCCTGCGGCCCGAGCGGCTGCAGCCCGCTGTTGACCAACGCCGAGCCGTCAAAAGCGCCGGTCGGCAGCGTCGGGGCGAAGAAGGGGCCGGCGTTCTCCGGGCTCGGGGCGGCCTGCCCGGCTGGGAAGAACGTGACCGAGTGCGGTTCCTTGGTCTCGTCCCAGATCCAGCGGACCTTCTGGCCGACGGCCACGGTGGCCTTCGCCGGCATGTACTGCAGCACTGCAATCTGGTTGTGGGTCGGGTCGTTGACGCCCGCCTTGATGGTGATCATCTCGGCCTGGACGCTGCCCGACGCGCTGGTCTTTGCTGCACTCTTGTCATCGTCCGACGACCCGCAGGCCGCACCGAGGGCGATCATCGCCGCCGTCGCCGCCGCCAGCGCGGCGCGCCGGCGCCGTGTTGCCAGGATGGACATCAAACCTCCGCCGATGGGGTGCTAGGGCGCGTGTCGCGCCAGGGATCCCTTGCAAGGTAAGTGTTTTCGCGTATCCCTGTTGGGACGACACGCCGCAAATCTCCCGGCCGCGCGACAAAGTTCGCAGCCATAGGCGAAAGCAGTCCTAACGGACTAGCCCGGCTCCTCGAGATCGGCGAGGGGAATGCAGCCGATATCCAACTCTCGAATGTCGGTTTCGTGGGGCCCGCTCGCCGCGACCGCCGCGTGGACTACCTCGAGGATCTCGTCGCCGATCAGCTCGTAACGCTCCAGCAGGGCGTCGCGCAGCGCCTCCACCACATGGCGGTTCTCGGCCAGCATGGTCCGGGCCCGCAGGCGAGCGGCGCCCAGACGCTCCTCGATCCGGGCCTTGCCCTCCTCGGTCGACGCCACCCGGGCGACGATGTTGGCCGCCGTTGGCATCTCCATGGCCTCGTAGGAGAACAACGTGCCGTCCATGCCGAGGCTGCCGATCATGTGCGCCGCGAGGGTGGTCGCCACCATCAGATCGCCGGACGGGCCCGAGGAGATCTCACCGAAGAACACCTCTTCGGCCGCCAGGCCGCCGAGGGCGATCTCCACCAGGCTCTCCAGCTCCGACTGCGACTTGAGGAACCGCTCCTCCCGGTCGGAGTGGGCCAGGAGGCCGAGGGCGTCCTTCCGCTTGATGATCGACAGCACCTCGAGCTTGCGGCTTTTCCCCGCCAGCCAGGCGACGGTGGCATGGCCCGCCTCGTGGGTGGCGATCGTGCGGCGCTCGGCCTCGGTGTAGTCCACCGGCTGGGCGAGGCCGATCTCCTCGGTCATCTTGGCGCGCTGCACGTCCGTCCAGTTGAGACGGTCGGCGCCGCGCCGAAGCGCCCACACCAGCGCCTCGTCGAGGAGGTGCTCGATCATCACCGGCGAGTAGCCGGAGGTCATGGCGGCCATGGTGTCGCGCCGGTGGTCGTCGTCGAGCTCGGCGTCATGGGCCTTCTTGGCCAGGTAGTAGTCGATGATCTCCCGCCGGCCCGACCGGTTGGGGAGGTCGAAGTAGATGGACCGGTCGAACCGCCCGGGCCGCAGCAGAGCCGGGTCGAGGTCGGCGGCCCGGTTGGTGGCTCCGATCACCAGGATGTTGGCGTAGGGCGTCGGGCGCTTCTTGATCTGGCGGTGATGCGGCAGCAGCCGGTTGACGCGCTCGACGAACCAGTGACTGACCCGCATCCCGGCCGGCGGGGCGTCGAACGACTGGAGCTGGATGAGCAGCTCGTTGACGACGCCGGCGATACCCTCCCGCCCGTTGGACCCACCCATCCCGGCCCGTGAGGCGCCGATGGCGTCGATCTCCTCGATGAACCCGATGGCGCCGCCCTCGGCCCAGGCGGCCTTACGGAGAGCCTTGAAGTAGGAGCGGATCTTCCGGTTGGTCTGCCCGTAGTACATCGACTGGAAGGCCGACGACGAGACGAACAGGAACGGAACCTCGGCCTCCCGGGCCATCGCCCTGGCCATGTAGGTCTTGCCCGTTCCCGGAGGGCCTTCGAAGAGGATCGCCCGGCGAGGGGTGCCGCCCATCCCTTCCTTGAACGTTTTGTGGGCCAGGAAGAGGTTGAGGCTCTTCACCACCTCGTCGACGACGACGGGCATGCCCTTGACGTCGGCCAGCGACGTCGCGATCTCGCTCGACCGGTACAGCACGTGGGGCGAGCGCCCCGCGCCGAGGAACGGCAGCAGGACGACCGAGCCGAGGATGAGGAGAAGCAGCAGCATCGGAATCGCCTCGATGAGGGCCGGGCTGAGGCTTAGCCGGGTCGGGACGGGCGACTGGCCGTCGAGGACCCGGTCCCACATCCACACGCAGGCGAACGCCATGAAGATGTACAGCCGGTTGACTCGTCGCTGGCGCGACTGTTCCCGGGACCGGGCGACGTCGGCGGCCCGGAAGACGCGGTTGTGCTTCAGTGCCTGGAGGTCCATAGGGGAAATATTCGACAAATGGGGCGTTACTTCCCCCTGGAGCCCAAAACAGCCCTTACGGCTCGAAGCGGTACCCGGCTCCCCGGACGGTCGTAATCCATCGGGGGTCGTCGGGGTCGACCTCGATCTTGCGGCGGAGCCGTCGGACGTGCTCGGTCACCGTGGCATCGGACTGCCAGTTCGACGACGAACCCCACACCTGCTGGAGCAACTGGTCGCGGGAGAACACTTCGCGCGGCTTCCGGGCCAGCTGAGCCAGGAGATCGAACTCCTTGGCGGTCATCTCGACCTTCGTGCCCGCGACGCTGACCTCCCGGGCGCGGAGATCGATGGAAAGCCCCTCGAAGGCCAGACGGCCGTCGCTCGGCGCCCGGGCGCGGCGGATCACCGACCGCCGGAGCACCGACTCGACGCGGGCCGACAGCTCGGCGGCCGAGAACGGCTTGGTGACGTAGTCGTCGGCGCCCAGCCGCAACCCGGCGACCCGGTCGTCCTCTTCCGCCCGGGCGCTCACCAGGATCACAGGGACGTCGCTGGTGCGGCGCAGGTCGCCCAGTACATCGAGCCCGTTGCGGGCCGGGAGCATCACGTCGAGCAGCACCAGATCGGGTTGCTCGGTGGCGACGAGGTCGAGGGCCGTCACCCCGTCCTCCGCCTCGAGAACCTTGTACCCCTCCAGGTGGAGCAGGTGGGACAGCAGGTTGCGCAACATCGGCTCGTCATCGACCACGAGGACCGTGTGGACGCTCATCGCGGCCGAAAGCTTACCGAGCGGTCGGCACCCTGCTCGACGGCGGCACGGTGGCCCGCCCTGACCGGCGAGCCTGCGCTTCCGCCATGGCCAGATCGATCACTGAATCAGCGTCGTCTGCCAACTGCCATTCGACGACGAACCCGGAATCTGACGGAATGCTCTCCTCCACACTTCCATCTCTACCCAGAACTGCGCCGATGAACGAACGGCCGGCTCACCCTTTGCGGCGATTGAGAAACTTCTCCATCCGTTCGCGCTTGTCGTCGCTCTCGAAGAGCAGTGATTGGGCCGCCATGTCGAAGGTGGAGGTGGCCGGGCGGTGGAGGCGCAGGGCCAGTTTCGTGAGCTCCAGCGCCCGCCACGACCGGCCGGCGATGGTGGCCACCATCTCGAGGGCGGCGTCGAGGGCCGCCTCCGGTTCGTGAACGACGTCGACCAGGCCGGCGGCCAGGGCGGTCTCGGCGTCGAGGCTCTCTCCGAGGTAGAGCATCCGGCGGGCCTGGGCCACGCCGACCAGTTGCGGCAGGCGCCAGTTGCCGCCCGCCCCGGCCAGGATTCCG
>JAICGL010000027.1 GCA_025923175.1 Acidimicrobiia bacterium | reverse complement strand
GTTCATTGGCAGTGATTTTCCTCGACCTCGACCGGTTCAAGGTGCTTAACGACTCGCTCGGCCACGCCATCGGCGACGATTTGCTCGTCGAAGTGGCGCGGCGCCTCGAAGGCGTCATGCGGTCGGCCGACACCGTGGCCCGCCTGGGCGGCGACGAGTTCGTCGTCCTTGTCGAGGACGTCGTGCGCGTCGACGAAGCCCTCGCTCTCGCCCGCCGGCTCCGGACGGCGATCTCCGCACCCATCACGGTGGCCGCCGGGCAGCGGGTGGTGCTCACCGCAAGCGTCGGCGTCGCCGTCTCCACCGACGGAGCGGACGGCGTCGCCGCCACGCCCTCGTCGCTCCTCTGGGATGCCGACGTTGCCATGTATCGCGCCAAGGACGCCGGCCGCGACCGCATCCAGCTCTTCGAGGACGGGCTACGCGCCGATAGCGTCGGCCGCTTCCGCTCCGAGGCCATGCTGCGCCACGCCCTCGACCACGACGGCCTCCGCCTGCATTACCAGCCGCTCGTCGACCTGACCACCGGCGCCCTGGCCGGGGCCGAGGCGCTCGTCCGGCTCCACGACCCCGAGCGCGGGCTCATTGCGCCGGCGGAGTTCATCCCCGTCGCCGAGGAGACCGGTCTCGTGGTGCCGCTCGGCGCCTGGGTGGTAGCCGAGGCGGCCGGACAGGCCGCCGCCTGGCGAGCCCTCCAGCCGGCGGAGGCTCCGCCGATGACCGTCTCCATCAACCTGTCGGGGCGGCAGCTCAAGACCCCGGGCTTCGCCGTCGAGGTCGGAGCGGCCATCGCCCGCAGCGGCGCAGACCCCGCACGGCTCTGCTTCGAAGTGACCGAGAACACGCTGCTCGACGCCGGCGGCTCCAGCGTCGAGACACTGCAGGAGCTCAAGGCCCTGGGAGTGCACCTCGCCATCGACGACTTCGGGACGGGCCACTCCTCGCTCACATGGCTGCGCCGCATCCCGGCCGACTTCCTGAAGGTTGACAAGATGTTCGTCGCCGGGCTCGGCACCAACGACGACGACACGGCGATCGTCCGGGCGGTGATCGACCTCGGCCGGGCGCTCGGGCTGACCACCGTGGCGGAAGGGGTCGAGACCGTCGAGCAGCTGCAGGCGCTCCGGGATCTGCGCTGCGACTGGGCCCAGGGCTTCCTTCTGGCCCACCCGGGTCCTGCCGAAGCCGTCACACGGCTTCTCAAGGAAGGCACCCGCTGGTAGCTAGCAGCACCTGCGTTCTTTTGCGACACCCGTCCGTCGAAATTGAACGCCGAAAGGGCGAAGTCAGAAGCGGATGGCTGACAGCTCCGGTACCCAGCCGCTGCAGCCGTCGACGGCTGCAGCGAACCGAGAGCGGGCCGCCGAACGGGCGTCATGGCTCAGCGACGGCTCGGCAACCCGCGCAGGACGGAACAGCGCTGCAGTCTCGGCTTCGTCGGCCCACACGCCAACGGCCAGACCGGCAAGGTAGGCAGCGCCGAGCGTCGTCGCCTCGGTCACCGGCGACACGGCCACCGGCCGGCCAGTGAAGTCCGCCAACGCCTGCACCACAACACCGTTGGCAGACATGCCGCCGTCGAGTCGCAGTTCGGCAATGCGCAGACCGGTGTCGGACTCCGCCGCTTCCAACAAATCGGCGCCCCGATGCGCGACGCCTTCCAGCACGGCGCGCACCATCTCGGCCCGTCCCGTCCCCCGCGTCATCCCGAAGAACCCGCCCCGGGCGCCGTAGTCCCAGCGTGGCGTCCCGAGACCGAACAGCGCCGGTACGAACACCACGCCACCGGTGTCTGCAACCGATGCCGCCACCGCTTCCGAAGCCGCCGAGTCGTCAACGAGGCCGAGGCCGTCGCGGATCCACTCCACGGCCGTGCCGGCGGTGATCGCGATGCCCTCGGCTCCCCACGTGGTCACGCCCGCCCGCCGCCAGGCCGCGATGGGGATCGTCCCCGCCGGGCCCCGGGCGGCAGCCACCGGTGGCGTCGCACCGGTGCAGACGTCGAGCATCCCGCCTGTCCCGAGCGTCAGCTTCGTCGCTCCGGCAACGACGCAGCCCTGACCGAGGAGCGACGCCTGCTGGTCGCCGGCCAGCCCGGCGATCGGCGGCGCGCCCGGCAACGCCGCAGCCGGCGCCACCACGCCCGCCGAGTCGACGATCGCCGGCATCACCTCCGGCGGGATTCGCAGCATCTCCAGCACCGCCGAGTCCCAACCCGACCCGTCCGGAGCAAACAGACCGGTCACTGCAGCGTTGCCGGGATCGGTCACATGCGCACCGCCGCCCGACAGCGTCCAAGCCAGCCAGGTGTCGACCGTTCCGAAGGCGAGCTCTCCGGCCGATGCTCGGCTGCGGTCGGGATCGGCCATGTCGAGCAGGAAGGCCAACTTGGTGGCTGACGCGTTGGGGGCGAGGTGCAGCCCCTGCGCCTGGAGAGCCAGGCACATGCCGACCGTGCGGAGGTCCTGCCACCCGACCCCTGGCCCGAGCGGCGCTCCGGTGCGGCGGTCCCACAGGATTGTCGATGCCCGCTGGTTCGTGATCCCCACCGCCGCCACGCGATCGCCGACTGCGGCCAGTGCCTCGTGGGCCACGGCCAGCGCCGCCTCGGCCTGCTCGGCCGGATCGAACTCGACGAAGTTGATCATCGGCGAGGTGGGCAGCGCCGCCCGGTAGAACGACGTCACCACCTCACCGGCGCTACTCACCACCGCCGCCCGCACACCGCTGGTGCCGACGTCGACCGCCAGGACATTGGGACCGGCGTTGTCGCCCGCCCCGCCGGTCATTGCGAACGCCCCTCGTTCCAGGCCGCCACCAGCGCGCCGAGGATGCCCCCCGACATCGACAGCAGCGCCACGGTCGCCACCGTCGCCACGATGGTGAGGGTGGTGTCGCCCTCCTTGCCCAGCAGCCGTTCACCCAGCACGAGGTGGGTGGCCATCCGCAGTGTGAGCCAAGCGGTGAACGAGCCCAGGCTGGCCAGGGCCCCGTGGGTGTATGGCGATGTCTCAGCGGCGCGGGCGGCTTTGAACCCGGCCAGGAAGAAGGCGCCGATGATGGCGACTGCGGGAATGAAGACCACCGGGCCCTTGCCCAGCAGGTCGACGGCGTCGAGCACCTCAACCCCGATGCTGACGGGGGCGATGACCGCCAGGCCCCACAACGCGCCGCGGGTGAGCGCCCGCCGGTCGACCTCGGTGGCCGGGCTGTACCACCGGGATCCGGGCGACCGGGATCTCGATCGGCTCACGACCACGCCCACCCTTCGGGTGTGAACGGCGACGGCAGCCCGAGCTTGCCCGGATTCAAGACCCCGGCCGGGTCGAGCGCCGCCTTGAGATCGGCCAGCACGGCGAAGGCTTCCTCGCCCAGCGCCGCTTCCATCCATGGAGCCCGCAGCAGCCCGATCCCGTGGTGGTGGCTGATCGCACCGCCGGCGGCGAGGGTGGCGTCCATGGCGGCGCCGAACGCTGCCCGGTAGTACCGGTCCTTGTCCGACGGGTCCGCGCCGGGCGCACCGGCGAAGGTGAAGTACAGGCAGCCGCCGTCGAGATAGGCGTGGGAGCAGTGGGCGGTGGCAGCCAACGTGCCGGGCACCGCACCGATCGCGCTTGTCACCTCGCCGTAGAGCCGGGGGAGGATCGACCACGCACCGGCCACCTCGATCGTGTCGACCACCAGGCCGGCCTGGACGACGTTCCCCAGGGCGGAGACGTCGTTGCGGTGCTCCAGCCAGTGACCCACCAGGCGCCGGTCCTGACCGGCGACCCCGGGGGTGCGGCGGCTTTCCTGGTCGACGAGCGCCAAAGTCCAGTCGATCGCCTCCGGGTCGCCCTCGTCGAGGACGAGCAGCAGGCAACCACCGCCTTCGAACCCGGCCCCGGAGAACTGCCGGGTCGACTCGGCCTCGTCGTAGAGACGGAGGACGGCCGGGGTGGCCCCGCGCCGCAGCACCCGGCGGCACACGTCGAGTCCGTCGGCGAACCGGTCGAAGCGGTAGGCGGCCCAGCCGCTCCCCGCCGGGCGGGGCCGCACCCGCAGCGTCGCCTCGGTGATGACCCCGAGGGTGCCTTCGCTGCCGACGAACACCTGGCTGAGGTCGGGCCCCGTCGCCGCCCGGGGGTGGCCGCCGGTGCGGAACCGCCGGCCCCGCCCGTCCACCACCTCGAGCCCGATCACCATGTCCTCGATCTTCCCGTATCGGGTGGAGTACTGACCGGCACCTCGGCAGGCGAGCCACCCGCCGACGGTCGAGATGGCCATCGACTGCGGCCAGTGCCCGAGCGTGACGCCCTGCGCCGCCAGGTCGCGCTCGAGGTCGTCGCCGAACGTGCCCGGTAGAACCCGCAGGCGCAGCGACGTGTCATCGACGTCGACGATGCCGGACAGGCCGGTCAGGTCGAGGGCAACACCCCCGGCGACGGGGACGGCGCCGCCGCAGACCCCCGAACGGCCCGCCGCGGGGGTGAGCGGAACGCCGTGCTCGGCGGCGAGCCGGACCGTGGCCTCCACGCCGTCGGTGTCGACCGGCCGGGCCACCGCCCCCGGCCGGGCCGGAACTCGGCCCTGCGTCGCCCACACCGCCGTGAGCGGCCACCAGTCGCGCCCGGCCTCGTCGAGGACGTCGTCGCCAACCACGACTCCCTCGGGCCCGAGGTGAGCGGCCAGCGCGGTGAGAAAGGCGTCCGGGACGGGCCGGGTAGCGAGGTCGAGCCGCACCGTCCGGGGACCCTCCGGCAGGTCGACGGGAAAACGGATCCGGCGAGGAGCGGCACCCGCACCCGTCGTCATACGGTGTCGGGGCCGGGCGCCGGCGGGACCAGCCCGGGGTCTCCGCCCGAACCTCCGGTGCCGGAGGGGTGGAGCAGGCGGGCCTCGACGGCGTCCTCAGCCGGGTCTGCCGCTCGCCGCTGCCGCTCCACCAGGGCAAGGAAGGCGTCGACCTGCCGGCTCCGCTCCTCGTCGCTCCAGCCCAGCTCCGCGCCGATCAGCTCTGCCACGGACGGAGCGGCGCCGGCTGTGGCGGCGGCGTCGAGGAGGAGGGCCCGCGTGCGGCGGGAGAGGACGTCCTCCAGCGTCAGGGCCATCTCGTAGCGGACGGCGTAGACCGCCTCGGCCTTGAGATAGGGGAGGCCGGGGACGAGGCGCTCACCGATCTCCGGCCGGTCCCGCACCATCGCCGCCACCGCCTGGGCGTGACCGCCGAACCGGCCGGCGAGGTGGGCCACGACGTCGGCCGGCAGGCCGAGCCGCTCCGCCGCGCCGTCCTGGGTCAGCTCCTCGTAGCCCTCGGCACCGAACAGCGGAGTCGACCCCGTCCGGGAGTCGGGGACCCGGACACGGGCCTTCCGGTCGCCGGACGACGCGGATCGGTTGTTGCGCATGACGCCGACCGCCTCGTCGACCGTGTCCTCGGCCATGGCCCGGTAGGTGGTGAGCTTGCCGCCGACGATCGTGACGAGCCCGCTCGGGGCCACCCGGACCGAGTGGCGCCGCGACAGGTCCGCGGTCTTCGCTGTCTTTCCGGGGGACACCCCCGAACCCCCGGGGGACGCCTCGCCGTCGTGGCCCGTCCCTCCGACCAGTGGCCGCAGGCCCGCCCAGCTGCTGAGCACCTCCTGGCGCCCGATTGGCCTGGTGATCCAGGAGTTGAGCGCGCCGAGCAGGTAATCGATGTCGGCGGCCGTGCACTGGGGATCCTCGAGCGGGCCGTCGTAGTCGGTGTCGGTCGTGCCGACATAGATCCGATCGCCCCAGGGGATGACGAACACCGACCGCCGGTCGCCGGGCACCGACAGGACGGCGGCGATGTCGAGGGCCGGCCGCCCCGCCGGCAGTGTGATGTGGACGCCCTTGGCCGGGCGAATCGACCGGGGGTTGGTGCCCTCGTCCAGTGCCCGGAGCTCGTCGGCCCAGACACCGGCGGCATTGACCACCACGCCGGCCTTCGCCTCGATCGGCCGGCCGGTCAGGCGATCGGTGAGGACGGCGCCGCTGACCTGGCTCCCGTCCCGCAACAGGCCGGTGGCCTCCACCCGGTTGACGGTCACCGCCCCGAGCGAGGCGGCGGTCTTCACCACGCTCAGCGTGAGGCGGGCGTCGTCGACCCGGGCGTCGTAGTAGAGGAACCCGGCCGCCAGCCGTCGACCGTCGAGGTCGGGCATCAGCTCGAGGGCCTCCCGCTTCGACAGCCGCTGGTGCAGCTTGCCGATCCGGGCGCCGCCCGTTGCGTCGTACATCCACAGCGCCGTGCCGACTCCCCGGGCGTAAGCCCGGGCCCGGGCCTGACCGGCCACGCCGGAGGCGAACACCGGAATCAGGAAGGGGAGTGGCTTGACCAGGTGGGGGGCGAGGCGGAGGAGCCGCTGGCGCTCGGCCAGCGCCTCGTAGACGAGGCGGAACTCCTTCTGCTGGAGGTACCGCAGGCCGCCATGGACGAGTTTGGAAGAACGCGACGACGTACCGGCGGCGAAGTCGCCCCGCTCGACCAGGGCGGTGCGCAGCCCCCGCCCGGCGGCGTCGAGCGCCACACCGGCCCCGGTGATGCCCCCGCCGATGACGAGCAGATCGAAGGGCTCCGAGGCGAGCCGCTCCAGGTACTGCTCCCGCTGCCGGGCGTCAAAGTCCACCGGAGCCGCATGCTAGTGACCCGTCGGGCGATCACTGCCGACCCGCTTCGAATGAACGAACTTTGACATTCGGGGCATAGCTGGCGACGCGACTGGGAATAGGCCCCTGATGAGTTTCTGTCGGTGCCAGCGCGGGGAGATGCTGTCGTCATGAGCACGGTGTTGGAGCGGAGTCGGACCAAGACTGCGGGTGGGCCCTCCGGAATGAAGTGGCGAACGATCGGTCTCTGCAAGGGCAGCGACACCATGGTCTTTTATCCCGACTCCGACGACGACAGCCTCGCCGAGGAAGCGAAGACGATCTGCAGTTTGTGCGCCGTCCGGAAGCCCTGCCTGGAGTTCGCCCTCGCCAACCGCGAAAAGCACGGAGTGTGGGGCGGCCTCACCGAGCGGGAGCGCCGCCGGGTTCTGCGCCAGCGGCGCCGCTCCGCCTGACCTGCGCTGCGTCGCCCCTCCGCGATTCGTAAGGGGCTCTCGACGTTTTGCACCGGTTTTGAGCCTCGGGTGGCGTACGCTCGACATCCGATGTCAACCGATGCCGACACGCCCTTCTGGCCGCCGCTGCTGACCAAGCTCATGCAGGGGGAGGAGCTCACCGCCGACGAGGCAGGTGCCGCCCTCTCCACAATCCTCGAAGGACGGGCCGCGGCGTCGCAGATCGCCGGCTTCGCCATCGCCCTGCGCGCCAAAGGCGAGACGCCGGCCGAGATGGCCGCCCTCGTCCGCACGATGCTGGCCTATGCCGAACGGGTCGAGGTCGCCGGGCCGCTGCTCGACACCTGCGGGACCGGGGGCGACCGCTCGTGCAGCATCAACGTGTCGACGCTGGCCGCCTTCGTGGCAGCGGGCGCCGGCGCCCGCGTGGCCAAGCACGGCAACCGGTCGGCGACCTCAGCCTGCGGCTCCGCCGACCTGCTGGAAACGCTCGGCGTGCACGTCGAACTCGGCCCGGCCGGAGTGGCTCGTTGCATCGACGAAGTGGGAATCGGCTTCTGCTTCGCCCCCCGCTATCACAAGGCACTGCGCCATGCCGGGCCCGTCCGCCGGGAACTTGGCGTGCCGACGACCTTCAACTTCCTCGGGCCGCTGGCCAACCCCGCCGGCGCCCGCCGCCAGACGATCGGTGTGGGCGACGCCGCCATGGCTGAGCGGATGGTCGCCACCCTGCTGGAGCTCGGCACCGAGCGGGCGCTGGTCTTCTTCGGCCACGACGGGCTCGACGAGCTGACGACCACGACGACCTCCGCCGTCTGGGAGATCGCCGACGGCGAGATCCACTTCTCCAACCTCGATCCCACCGAGCTGGGCATCCCGCTGGCTGTCCCCGAGGATCTCGTCGGCGGTGACCCCGCGGCCAATGCCCGGCTCGCCCGGGCGGTCCTCGAAGGCAAGACCGGCCCGCACCGCGACATCGTCGTCCTCAACTCGGCCGCCGCCCTCCTTGCCGCCGGAACCGTCACCGACCTCGCCGCCGGAATCGAAGCGGCGTCGGAATCCCTCGACGCCGGACGGGCCGCGGCCGCCCTCGACGGCCTGATCAAGGTGAGCCGCGAAGCCGCCGAAGCCGAGGCCGCCGGCTGATGGCGTCAGGCCTCCAGTGTCCCGGCTGCGGACATGTCCACCCGGCGGGGCTGCCCGAGATCGCCAGGGGCGACGCCACGTTCCGCTGCTACGGCTGCTACCGGATGCTGAGCGTGCCGGATGGTTGGTCAGGACGGCCGACGGCCCGCTCGGCGACGCCGGGTATGACGCCGACCGAAGACGCACCGGCGGGGGCCGGAACACGGGACGCTCGGAACGTCCGGCTGGCCGGCCGTGGCCGGCTGCGGGGGAGTGCCCTGACCGAGCCATCGGCCGGCGCCCCGCCGACGGACCTCGCTCCACGACTGCCGGCGGCCGCCCCTGGCCCTGCGGCCGGAGCGAACGCCTCCGGAGCGCCGCGACGCATGATGGTCGGCCGGTTGGAGCTCCGCCGGCCCGACCCACCCACCCTCCCCGCGGGGATACGTTTCCCGGTGTGGGCGGCGGCCTTCGGGGTCAGCCTGATGATCACCGCCTTCGTGCTGCGCAAGATGGGCATTCTCAGCGTCAACGCGATCATCGACCTCTACGCCGGCACCGGGCTCGGCCGCTTCGGGATCCTCCTCATCCTCCTCCCGATGTGGGCCGCCCTGTCCGCCACCATTGCCCATCTCTCCCTGGAAACCCTCGCCAAACGCCGCCGGCGCCCCAAGCCGTCGTCGGTGCAGCCCCCCGTTACGACGTCGGCGCGGCGCTGAAGACTCAGCGCCCGTCGAGCCACCCGCCGGTACGTCCGGTGCGGGCGGCGAGAAGACCGGCGAGGATCGACAGAGCGATTTCAGCTGGGGTGCGGGCACCCAGGTCGAGGCCGACGGGGGTGCGCAGCTGGGCCACCTCTTCGTCGGTGCAGCCCGCGCCCCGCAACGCCTGGAGGTGCGGGGCCGTGTGGCGGGCGCTGCCCATCACGCCGACGAACCGGACGCCGGCCTGCAAGAGCGGCGCCAGCTCGCTGACGATGTCGGGAGCGTCATGGTCGGTGTGGATGGCGTCGACTCCGGGCCCCAGCGCAACCTGCCCGACGGATCTGACGACCTTGCCGGATGCCGCCTGGTGCTCCGGTGTCACGCGCTCCGTGCGGCTCTCGACCAGCACGGTGGCATAGCCCAGCTCCACCCCGCCGCGCAGCAGGTGCTCGGCCACCGGCGTCGCCCCGAGCACCAGCAGCCGGGGGCGCGGCCGCAGCGGCTCGAGGTAGACCTCCACCGTGCCGAGGTCGTGCGTGAAGGTCCGCAGGGCCGGCTCGCCACTCGCCAGCAGATCCTTCGTCTCGTCGACGGCCGAAGCGTCGAACTCCGAGCAGCCGAGCGTTCCTGACAGCGGGCCGTTGGTGCCGAGCAACAGCTTCTGCCCCGGCCGGCAGGGCGGTTCGCCGTCGGTGCGGATGGCGGTGGCGAGCACGACCTCCTCGCCCTCGTCGAGGCGGCGAGTTGCCTCGGTCAGCGGATCGCCCCCAGTGGTCGGGCTCATGGGCCCGGAGTGTACGGGCCTCGCCAATGGGCGCGAGGATGGCGCGCATGGCGACCCTGTCGGATACAGAAGTGAAGGACGCACTGGCAGACATTCCCGGGTGGGAGCTGTCGGGCAGCGAGATCGTGAAGCAATACAAGTTCGCCGACTTCGTCGCGGCCATGGCCTTCGTCAATCAGGTCGCGGAGGCCGCCGAGGCGGCCAACCATCACCCCGACATCGACATCCGCTGGAACAAGGTGCGGCTGGCGCTGTCGACCCACAGCGAGGGCGGCCTGACCAGCAACGACTTCGCCCTCGCCGCCCAGATCGAATCCCTGGCGGGCACCCGCTGATCACCGCCCAGCCGGCGGGTTAAGCCGGCGAGGACTCCGCTCCTTCGAGGACGGTGGCGATGGCAGCGGCGGCCATCGGGTCGACCGGACTCGCCAGACGCACCTGGCCGGCCCGGGCTTCGCGTCGCAGCCAGCGGCCGACGGCGAGGAGCTCGTCGGCTTCCTCGCGAGCGGCCAGGGGTGCCCGCGTGCGCCCGTCGAGACCGGGCACCGGGAACGGCGTTGCACCGCCGTCGACCGACACCAGGCGCCCGCCCAGAAGCTCGATCTGGCGGCCGGCAACGTCGACGATCAACCGCCCGCTGGCCCGCAGGCCGTCAAGCATCGCCTGGCGGCGCAAGGCGGAGGTCAGCGCCCGGAGCTGCTCCTGGGCAAAGGCCGCGTCGCCCGTTCGGCCGGCGACGGTGAGGGCCTCGACCCGCTGCGCCAGCGGCCCGAGGATCGCCTCCGGCTCGTCGGTGAGCCCCCGCCGAACCACGTCGACGACGTCGGCGGCGCCCCGCCGGAGCGGCAGGACCGCCTCGATGGCGCTGCGCACGAACCGGGCCGGGCCCACCCCGGCGAACGGACCCAGGTACACACTCCCATCAGCCCGGGGTGTGTGCACCACCGCCAGCCTCGGGAATCGGCCGGTGGTCAGCTTCAGGTAGGCGCAGGCCTTCCAGCGCCGCGGCCGCCCGTCGAACCAGGGCCGGTGGGCATGGTGGAGCCGGAGCTGGGTGACGGCCGCCTCCAGGGCGTGCCCGGCCGGCAGGTATTCGATCGCCGCTGTCTCCCGCAGGAGCCGGGCGACTTTCCGGCGCCCCCCGGTGATGAACAGCGACCGGACCCGGTTGCGGACGTCGCCGGCGCGGCCGACATGGATGACCCGCCCGTCGGCCGCCCGGAACAGGTACACCCCGGCGGCACGCGGCAGCCCGGCGAGCAGCGGCAGCTTCCGCAGCGCCAGCGGACTCGACGGCAGGCCGAGCAGATCGTCGAGCGCCAGGACGCCGAATCCGGCGGCCCGCTCGAAGAGGGCGTGGAGCACCTCGGCAGTGGCCAGGACGTCGTCGAGCGCCCGGTGGGTCGGCCGGACCTCCGTGCGGAACCGGTCGGCCAGGGTGGCCAGCCGGCAGTCGGGCACCTCGTCGCGGATCAGCCGGCGGGCGAGCGTCAGCGTGTCGACCCGGGGGTTGGCCAGGCGGGGCCGGCCCCGGGCGATGAGGTCGGCGTCGAGGAACGCCGTGTCGAAGCGCAGGTTGTGGCCTACCAGCACCGCCCCGCCGATGAACTCGAGCAGGGAGGGGAGCACCTCGTCGATCGTCGGCGCCGGGACCACCAGCGCCTCGGTGATGCCGGTGAGAGCGACGATGAAGGGAGGCACGCCGACCCCGGGGTTCACCAGCGTCTGGAAGGTGCCCAGACATTCGCCGCCCCGGTACTTCGCCGCCGCCACCTCGATGATCCGGCTCTGACCGGGCACCGTGCCGGTGGTCTCGAGGTCGATTACCACGAACGTCACCCCGGACAACGGGGTGTCGAGCGGGTCGAGCGGCAGGGGGCGGCGCCCCTCCGGTGCCACCACCGGCCGCCGGGCGGCTCGAGGATCGGACCAGACTCCGGCGGGGTGGGCCTGGGCGGACAACGCCGCAGTCGGCACGGCCACGGAGCACCTCCTTCGGCGGTCGGATGACCGCACGGCTGACGACACTCCGGACGCTACCGAGAGGGTGTGACACTAACGATGAGCTCAGCCGGAAAGACGCCAGCGACGGCGACCGCAGCGTTACCCTCCGGACGTGGTGAACGATCGGCTGCTGGGCGTCCTGTGCCTCGGTGTCGCGACGCTTGCCGCCACGTGGGGAGGCAACGACGTGCTGCACCAGGCGGCGGCCCACGCCGCCCGCAGCGAACCTCCGGGCGCCCACGCCGACGCCGTGATCTCCGGGCTGACCAGCCCCGACACAACTCCGTCGCCGGCCACCAGCGCCACGACGGCCGCAGCGTCGTCATCGACGACGACCGCACAGGCCGCTCCGCTGGCCGCCCCCGCACCGCCCGGGGCGGAGGACCCGGCGGCGCTGGCCCGGCGGGCGCTGCTGGCTCAGACCGACCTCCCGGCCGGATTCACCATGACCGCCCCCGCCCCGGCCGATCCGCCCGCCCCCGGTGAGAGCCCGTTCGAACGGTGCGCCGGCAGCGACGGCGCAAGCCTGACCTCGACCATCGGTGGCCGGGCCCGCTCGGCCACCTTCGCCAAGCCCGACGTCGGGTCGGCGTCGTCGGCGGCCGTGGTCTTCGATCAGCCCGCCACGGCCGAGAAAGTCCTCGGGCTCATGACCACACCGGCCGCCCGATCCTGCTTCGAGCAGCTGGTCAACACCCGGCTGGCCCGCAACGCCAATCTGTCGCAGGATGTGAAGGGTTCGCTCGGCCCCGCCCCGTCCCCAGCGGTGGGTGAGGGCTCGGTCGCCTACCGCTTCGACGTCCGCCTTCCGGCGGAAGACATCGACCGCAACGCCAAGCCCAGCGATCCGCCGATCCGCTTCGTGTCTGACTTCGTCTTCATCCGCAAGGGCCGCACCCTCGTCCTGGCCGAGTTCGGAAACCTCCGCCAGCCCTGGGTCGACGCCGCCCTGAAGGGCGTCGCCACCAGCCTCGTCGCCCACGCATGACCACCCGCTACCGCTGCACCGCCTGCGGGAACCTGACCCGCTTCGACGTCACGACCACCCGTCGCACGCGGGCGTTCTGGCACTTCACCGTGGGCGGCGAGCGTTCCGTCGAGGAGGAGCAGGTCCTCGATGCGATCGTCGAGTCGGTGGTCTGCCGCTGGTGCTCTGCGACCGGCGCGGCGATCGAGGAGATCCCCCTGCCAACCAGCAGCGAAGCCGAAGCCGAAGGCGCCTAGGAGGGCACTGAAAAAACCGCCGCGTGCCTGGCAGCCGTGAATATTTTTCAGTGTCCGCCTAGCTTCCCAGCAACTGGATGACGACCCGCCGTGAGCGGGGCCGGTCGTCGAAATCGATCATCACGACCTTCTGCCAGGTGCCCAGCAACAGCTCCGAGCCGCTGAACGGGATCGTCACCGACGGCCCGACCAGAGCGGCCCGCACATGGCTGTGCCCGTTGGAGTCGGCGTTGCGCTCGTTGTGCTCCCAGCGGTCGTCCTGGGGAGCGAGCTTCTCGAGCGTGGCGTTGAAGTCCTGGTTGCAGCCGGGTTCATACTCGATCGTGGTCACGCCGCAGGTCGAGTGGGCCACGAACACGGTGCACAGCCCGTCGGACAGCCCATGGTTGGCGATGGTCTTCTGGGCGTGTGCCGTGAGGTCCACCATCTCACCGTCGCCCTGGGTCTCCAAGGTGAGCTCGTCGTATCGTGCCTGCATGCAATCCCTCCAGGACCCGACGGGGGTGGACGGCCAAGTGTACGGACCGACTCCCTCCAGGGCCCAACGAGGGATGCGGTGACCGAAGACACTCCGGCTGTCGACGACACCGGGGCCGAGGGCGAGGAGGACGGGCCGGTCCTCCCCCCGATCCCCGACGCGCTGCTGGCCCCGCTGCTCGACTCGGCCGGCGAGGCGCTCCGGCGCCTGCCGCCCGTCGAGGTCCCCCCGGCCGCCCGCCGGCTCCGGTCCTTCGACCGGCGCGGCCTCTCCACGCCGGCCGCTCGTCATCAGCTCCGCACGCTGCTCGAGGAGAACGAGGCCGTCCTCGTCGCCACGGTGGCCGTGTTCAAGGCCCGTCCCGAGGTGGCCGAGCTGACCGGGGCGTGGGACCTGGCCATGGCGGCCGGCGGTGACGCCCCGGTGGCCCTGGTGCGGGAAGCAGCGGCGGACGGGCGCCTCCCGCTGCTGGCTTCGGTGCTCATCGCCGGGCTGCCGGACAGCTTCGAGTTCGGCCTCGGCCTGGTGGTGGCGATGGCCGCCACCGCCGAGGGGGAACGTGAGGCGGCGGCCCGCTCCCGGGAGGCCACGGCGGGGCAGCGGGCGGCGGAGGAAGCCGCCCGCCGTGCCGAGTCGGCCCGGGCCGGCTCCGAAGCTGAGGTCGCCCGCCTCGAGACCGCCCTGCGCGAGGAGCGCCAGGCGAGACGAGACCGCGACCAGGAGGCCGCCGGCTCGGACGCCCGCAGGACCGGCCTGGAAACGGCGCTGGCCGAAGCACAGGGGCAGGTGGCCGCCGCGGAACGCCAGGCGGCCACCGCCGCTCAGCGCGCCGCCGACGCCGAAGGCCGGGCCGCCGACGCCGAGCGCCGGGCCGCCGAGTCCGAACGCCGGGCTGCCGACGCCGAGCGCCGGGCCGCCGAGTCCGAGCGCCGGGCCGCCGAGTCCGAGCGTGCCGTGTCCACCCCGGTCGCTGATCCGGACGCCTTGCAAGGGCTGGCCCATGCCGCGGAGGAGCTCGCCACGCGGCTACGCCGCCTGGCCGACGGGTCGCCCCAACCGCAGCGCCCCGGGCATTCAGCCCCTCCCGCCCCCAGCAAGCCTCCTCGTCGATCCAGCCCTCGCCGGCGAGCGCCGGTGCGGCTTCCTCCGGGGATGCAGAAGGACGACCCGGCGGCCATCGAGGCCATGATCCGCACGCCCGGGCTGGCGGTGATCGTCGACGGCTACAACGTCTCCATGCTGGCCTGGCCCAGCGCCTTGGTCGCCGAGCAGCGCGAGCGCCTGTGTGACGCCCTCGCCGAGTTTCAGCTTCGGTTTCGCTGCGAGGTGACGGTGGTGTTCGACGGCGCCGAGGTGCCGGGGGTTCGGCCGATGCGCCGCCGCGGGCTGCGCATCGTGTTCTCGGCCGCCGGGCAGGAGGCCGACGAGGTCGTGGTCGGTGAGGTGATGTTCCGACCGGATGACGTCCCGGTCATCGTGGTCTCGTCGGATCGCGAGGTGCGGGCGGGCGCGGAGTCGGAAGGCGCCACGGTTCTGACTGCCGACGAGCTCTTGGCTCTCATGCGCCGGTGACGCCGCAGCGCGCTGGAGACCCGAGCTGCGAAATCCCCCACTTTCACGCCGTCCGTCGGTAGGCTGCGACGCAGTTCACTTCCCCATGACCGAGTTCAAACTCGGCACCGGCTGTTACACTCCGCCCGCTCAACGGGGCGGGGACGGGCACTG
>JAICGL010000026.1 GCA_025923175.1 Acidimicrobiia bacterium | reverse complement strand
GTTCGCGTTCGGCGACGCCGGGTTCTTCGGCTCCACCGGCGCCATCAAACTGAGCAAGCCGATTGTCGGCATCACGCCGTCGGCAACCGGACACGGCTACCGGCTCGTTGCCTCCGACGGCGGCCTCTTCTCCTTCGGCGACGCCGGGTTCTTCGGGTCGACCGGAGCCCTCACGCTGGCGAAGCCGATCGTGGGGATGGCGGCCACGCCGTCGGGTGAGGGGTACTGGCTGGTGGCCTCCGACGGCGGGATCTTCTCCTTCGGCGACGCCGGGTTCTTCGGTGCCCCCGCCGGTCGGGTGGGCGGCAACGGGGTCGTGGGCCTGCTCGCCTCCCCGTCGGGGCAGGGCTACCGGGTCGCCACCGCGGATGGCGCCGTCTTCGCCTTCGGCGACGCGACCGACGCCGGGGCGGTCCGTGACCCGCTGCGGCTGCCGGTGGTCGGGATCGGCGGGTAGCGTCGCCGGAGGCGCCGGCCGGGACACACGATGCGTGTTGCCCGGGTGACCGGCGCTGGGGGAGTGCCGGCCACCCGGGAAAGGGGGGAATCCCGTCGCTGTCCCTGATTCGGACGTATGCCCGGTCGCGTCACAAAAAGTTTGAAACCAGGAGGTTGGGGCCATGACGACCGACACTTCCAGGGCCAGGGCGGCCCGCCTGCACGCCCACGGCAAGCCCCTCGTGGTCGAGGAGGTCGAGGTCGCGTCCCCGGGTGACGACGAGGTCGTCGTGGAGATGTCCTTCGCCGGCGTCAACCCTGTCGACCGCTACGCCGCCGAGGGCCGGGTGGCTCCCGACGGGCCGGTGCCCAGGACCCTCGGGATGGAAGGCGCCGGCCGCCGGGCCGACGACGGCCGGCCCGTGATTGTCCAGGGCGGAGGCCTCGGCACGGCTCGCGACGGCGCCTGGTCCTCTCGGGTTGTGGCGCCGAACTCGGCCGTCACCGACGTGCCCCCCGGCGTCGACCTGGTCGAGGCCGCGGCCATGGGCGTCGCCGGGGTCACGGCCTGGCGGACCGCCACCGAGCAGGCGAAGGTCACGGCCGACGACCGCGTGCTCGTGCTCGGCGCCTCCGGCGGCGTCGGGAGCATCCTCGTCTCCCTCTGCCACTCGCTCGGTGCGCAGGTCTGGGGTCAGACGGGCAACTCCGACAAGACGGCGTTCATCACCGGGCAGGGCGCCGAGCAGGTGGTGACGGCCGGCGCCGCCGAGCTGGTCGCGGCCGTTGCGCCGCTGGAGCCCAGCGTGGTGTTCGACGCCCTTGGCGACGGCTTCTCCGGGGCGGCGATCGAGGCGCTCGCGCCGTACGGGCGGTTCGTCACCTTCGGCGTCTCGGCCGGGCCGATGGCCGAGATCAACATGCAGATGGTGTACCGCAAGGCCCTCACGATCTACGGCTACGGCGGGCTGATCGAATCCGCCGAGCGCATGGGGGCCGGTAAGGCGGCCGCACTGGCGGCCCTCGCCGACGGCCGGCTCAAGGTGGTGGTGGCCGACGTCCTTCCACTCGGGCGGGTCAACGACGCCTTCACGGCCCTGGTCGATCGGGCAGTAAGTGGGAAGATTGTCCTGGATGTGACCGCATAACCCCTCGTCACCGAGTTGTCAGCCTGGACAGATAGCGCGACCCGCCACAAAGGAGTCGGAGCTTCCAGGGCGAACACCTCTTTCGTCGGATTCGTGTCTCTCCAAAGAAATGTTGCGGAGATGTGACACTTCCACCCCATCCGACGAAGAGGAAGTGTGACGTGGACAAGGGGCAGGGGGCGGGAAACCTCGTCGAGAGGGCCCGCCAGGGCGATCAGGAGGCGTGGGCCGCGCTCTACACGAGCGTGTATGCCCGCCTGGTCGCGTTTGCCCATCGTCGCCTCGGAAACGCGGACCTGGCGCGTGACGCCGTGAGCGAGACCATGGCCCGAGCCGTCACCAAGATCGACACCTACGTCGGCTCTGACGAAGGGTTCGCCCCCTGGCTCTTCGGCATCTGCCGCCACGTCGTGGTCGATATCCAGCGACAGACCTACCGGCCGCTGCCCCCCGGCCTGCTCCGTTCCGACGTCGACGAGCCCGGCCCCGCCGAGATCGTCCTCGACTCCGAGGAGCAGGCCCAGGTGCGCGCCGCGTTCGCCCGCCTCGACCCCGACGAGCGCGAGCTGCTCGAGCTGCGGGTCATCGGCGGCCTGTCGTCGGCCGAGGTTGCCGCGGCCCTCGGGAAGCAGCCTGGAACCATCCGCATGGCCCAGATGCGCGCCCTCGGGCGCCTCCGTACGTTCCTCGAGGAGGCATCCCGTGTGGGTTGAGGGCGGCGACATCCACGACGAACTGCTGGATCAGCTAGGCGGCGTTCTGGCGCCGCCGAAGGATCTTGCACTCACCCCGTCGGCTGCGGAACTCGAGATGCTGGCGGCAGCCGTCGCTGCCCGCTGGCCCGATGGTGCGGCGGCTCCCCTCGCGGCGGAGGCCGAAGGCTCCCCGGTGGGAACCCCTGCCCTCCCGGGGTCTCCGGTCCGGTCGATCCGCTCCGGCCGAGGGCGCTCGTTGCGTCGTCTCGGCTCGGGGGCCTGGCGAGCCGGTTCCGTCGCCGCCGGCCTCGTCCTGGTGTCGGCATCGGCCGCGGCCGCGGCCAACGGTGGGGTGCCGTTGCCCCACCCGGTGCGAGTCGTCGCCTACACGGTCGGCCTGCCGGTCGACTCTCCGGCGCTCCATGCGACTCACGAGGACATCAAGGAGCTGAAAGAGGCCGTCAAGGCCAACGACAAGCCGAAGGCCGAAGCGAAGGCGCGCGAGCTCGTGCACAAGGACCTGCCCAAGGTCCCGGCTCAGGAGAAGAAGGAAGCTCAGACGAAGGTCGACGCGGCGATCGCCGAGGCCGTTCCGAAGATGCCGAGCCTGGCGTCGACGGCCACCACGACGACGACCGTCCCGCCGCCGACCACGACGACCGAACCTGCTCCCGCCCCCTCGACAACGGCGACGACCCTTGAGGAAAAGCCGAACCAGAAGGAGAAGGAGAAGGACCGGGACAAGGGGTCGGGCACGACCAAGACCACCGAGACGACCACGACGACGACGGGGCCCGAGTCGACGACGACCACCACGGCGCCACCGACCGACGGGAACCCCTCGGGAGGCACGGGCGGAGACGGCGGCTCGATCGGGACGGACCCGGAGCCGACCACGACCACGACGGTGCCCGAGCCGACGACGACAACGACGACCGGTCCACCGCCGGAAGAGACGACCACGACGACGACCACCGCCCCGCCGACGACGACCACGACGTCCCCCCCGACGCAGCCCGCTGCGGTGGAAGGCGAGGGCGGCGAGTAGATCCCAGCAAGGGAGAGGCTTCAAGTCTCTCTGCGCCAGCGGCGTCCCCCGACGCCTGTCCCGGCGGCGTTCCTGATGCCTGCCCCTGAGCATCAGCAACGCCGCTTTGGCGCGTCTAGAGGGTGTCTCCACCAGCGAGATTGCGGTTCTGTTGCACTTTGGGTCATTTGGTGACGAACGGGTCGTGGGTCCGAATCCTTGGCAGTCGGACCGCTCCTTCCTCCCTTGGAGAATCCATGCGTCGCTTGTCCCTTGCTCGTCGCGCCTTCATGGTCGTCACCGCCGGCTCGGTGGTCGTCCTGCCCGTCGTCGTCCTCGCGCCGTCACCCGCGTGGGCCGAGTCGCCCAACCCTTCCGCGTGCCGGGGCCTGTACCACGGCAGCCCGCCGGGGAGCCTGGCCATCACGACCAACCCGTCCAGCGCCACCGTCCTGCGCCCGGGTGACGAGGTCGAGGTCACCGCCACGTGGGACACCGCCGACTGGCCCCGGCCCATCCTCCACAAGGTGCTCGACTGCCTGCTGGTTGACGGCGAGGTCGACTACGAGCACAGCAGCCAGGAGAAGCCGACCGACAACGACGGCTACTACCGGTACCGCTTCACGGTTCCGAACGGCGCCCGGGGAAGGATCTGCGACCGGGTGCGCCTCTCCGGCCGCTTCATCGAAGACGGCGACCTCGTGGTGCAGAAGAGCAACACGATCTGCTTCTCCATGGCCGCCGCCGGTACCACCGGCGGTTCCGGTGGGCCCGTCGGGCCCGGCGCGCCGGCCGGCGAAATCACCACCCAGGCTGGGGGGATTCACCTGCCTCCCCTGAACACCCCCGTGGAGGACGGTGCGCCGGCGCCCGTCCAGCCCATCGGCCCGGCGGCCGAGGCGCCCGTCCCCGATCTCGGCGTCACGGCCCCGCCGCTCGAGCTCTCCGCGATCTCCCTCCCGATGCTGCCTCGTACGGGCGCCGACCCGCTCCCGCTGGTGCGGGTCGGCGCCGTGCTGGTCCTCCTCGGAGGAATCGCCCTCGCCGCCCGGATGGCCATCCCCCGGCCGATCCTGACTGCCTGAAACCGGCTGGGGGGTGGCGGCTGCGACAATCTCCCGGTGCGCCCCCAGCATCGCCGCTCCGTCGTCCGCGCCCTGGCCGGCACCATTGTCGGGCTGGCCATCGTGGTCGCAACGGCCGGGCCGGCGGCGGCCCACGCCGTCCTGCTGCGCAGCGAACCGTCGCCGCAGACGACGGTCAAGGAGCCGCCCGAAGCGGTGAGGCTCCGGTTCTCCGAGCCGGTCGAAGTCGCCTTCGGCGCCGTCCGCGTCTTCGATGTCGACGGGAAGCGGGTCGACACGGGGAAGATCACCACCGCCGCCGGGCGGCGGGAGGTCGTGGTGCCGGCGAGCATGCCAGAAGGCACGTTCACGGTCACCTGGCGGGTCGTGTCCACCGACGGCCACCGGATCACCGGCGGGTTCCAGTTCTACGTGGGCGCACCCTCGACGATCTCGGCGGTGGCGATCGAGAGCGACGCCGGCACCGGCCGGGTCGTCGGCTGGGGCTACGGCGCCGTCCGCTTCACCTGGTACGCCGCCCTCATGGCCGTCATCGGGCTGGTCGGGATGCGCCGCTTCGTGTGGACACCGGCCGTGCGAGCCGCCGGCCTCACCGACTCCGACGCCGCCGTCGTGTTCCGGCGGCGGTTCAACCGGGCGCTGCCGTGGGCCTGGGCGCTCCTGGTGGTGGCATGGCTGGCCCGGCTGGTCTTCCAGGCGGCGTCGGTCTCCGGGCTCGGCCTGGTCGAATCGGCCCGTCCCGGCGTGCTGGGCGACATGCTCCAGACGGGCTTCGGCCGGTCGTGGCTGGCGGGGCTCGGCTTCACGCTGGCAGCCGGCGTGCCGGTGGCAGGCCTCACCCGGCGGAACGGTCTCTTCGGCGTCCGGCCGCCGACCTGGCTGTCGGTCGTCGCGGCCTCCGCAGCCGGGCTGGCGCTGGCGGCGGCCAGCATGGGGCACGCCCGCACGGAGAGTCATCCCGGGCTCGGCGTGCCGTCGGTGGCGGTCCACCTGCTGTCGGTGTCGATGTGGGTCGGCGGTCTGGCGGCCCTGGTGGTGCTGGGGGCGTCGGCCTGGTCGGCCATCCCCCGGGAGGACCGCAACGGCCTGGTGCGCGAGGTCGTGCTGCGTTTCAGCCGCCTTGCCCTCGCAGCCGTGGCCGTGCTGGTGGCGACCGGCGTCCTCAACGCCGTCCTCGACCTGGCTGCCGTATCGGACCTCTGGCGCACGCCCTACGGCAAGGTGCTGTCGGCCAAGATCGGCCTGCTGGTCGTGGCGCTGGCCTTCGGCGCCTGGCACCTCCGGGTGGCGCCCCGCCGGCTGGCCGGCGCCGACACGGCCGGCGCTGCCAGCCGCGCCTTCCGGCGATCCTCCACCGCCGAACTCGTGGTGCTGGCCACGGTGGTGGCCTGCGCTTCGGCCCTCGTGGCTCTCGTGCCCGGGCGCTCGCTGGCGCTGCAGGCGCGCGGCCCGGTCAACCAGGACCAGCAGATCGGGGGCTACACCGTGCAGCTCTTCATCGATCCCAGCGCCCCGGGAGCCAACGAGGTCCACGTGACCTTCATCGATGCCAAGGGCCTCGGGGCCGCCGAGATGACCGGGCTGGCCGCCACGCTCACCGCCGACACGCCTGGCTCCGCGCCCGCGCCGTTGCCGATGAAGCTGATCTCGCAGGGGCACTTCGTCGGCAACCTCGATCTGGCCGCCGGGGCCTACCGTCTGACCGTGAACACAGCCGCGCCCTCGCCGACGCTTTCGACCGCCTTCTCGTTCAAGCTCCGGGCGGGCCAGGGCGCCCGGGGTTGACGGGCCGGAAGGAGAATCCCGATGCACCCTCGTTCCACCTTCGTGGCCGCCGTTGCCACGCTGGCGGCCGTGCTCGCCTCGGCCGCGCCGGCCTCCGCCCACGAGGAGATCAGTCCGAAGACGTTTCCCGCCGGGCAGGCGACCTTCCTCACGCTGACGGTGGCCAACGAGGCGTCGGTCGATCTCGTCAGGGTCGCGCTGCGGGCTCCGGCCGGCGTCGCCTTCGCGGAGGCCACCCGATCGCCGGCGGGCTGGGCGGTGGCCGCCACCGACGACACTGTCACGTGGACGGGGGGTGCCGTGAAGCCGCACACGTTCGAGAGCTGGGGGTTCGAGATCGGGGGAGCCGACCAGCCCGCCACCCTCGCCTACAGGGTGACGCTCGGTTACGCCGGCGGGAAGACCGACGAGCACGAGGTCGAGGTCACCGCCGTGGCACCCGGCACCGGCGGGACGGCGTCCCCGGCGACGACGTCCACCACGACCGCGACGGCGACCTCGGGGGCGACGTCGGCGACTTCACCGACGACGGCGGCCGCCGGCTCCGAATCCAACTCCGACAGCGACTCTGGCCTGGCCGCCGCAGCGCTTGTCATCAGCATCGTCGCCTTCGTGCTGGCCGCGGGCGCCCTTGTCGCCGGTCGGCGCCGCGGCAACGGCCAGGCTCCGAGCCGGACATCGGGCGAAGGAACATCGGGGGGTGCGGCCCAGGACTGGTGATCGGCGCCGTATCGTCTGGGCCCATGAGACGCTCCGCCATACCAGTGGCTCTGCTCGTGGTCTTCTTCGGGCTGACCGGTTGCGGCTCCGACAAGAAGGCGACGCCCAGCGCCCAGGAACGGCCGACCACGAACGCCCGCATCCAGATCGTCTCTCCCACTCCCAACCAGGAGACCGGGCCGGACGTGACGGTGCAGGTGAAACTGATCGGCGCCAAGGAGGTGCCCCAGGTATCCGGGCCGCTCAATCCCGAAGAGGGCCACATCCACGTCTCCCTCGATGGCGTCGTCGTGGCCATGGCCTACAGCGAGAGCCAGACTTTGAAGGCGCTGACCCCGGGGAAGCATTCGGTCCAGGTCGACTTCGTGGCGGTCGACCACGTGCCGTTCAGGAACCGGGTGACGGCCGCCGTCCTGTTCATAGTCAAATGAGCGCAGTCCTTCCCGCCCCGCAGCCGGCGGTGGCCGCTCCCCGGGCCGCCGTGATCGTGGCGGCAGGCGGCTGTGCCGCCCTCACCGCCCGGCCGCTCCTCCTCGACGTTGTCGGCGGCCGACCGGCCACGGTTGTCACCGTCCTGTTCCTGAGTCTCCTGACGGTGAGCCTCCTCTGGCCGGCTGCAATAGCCGGCGCAGACACGACGACCTCGTTCCGGGCGGCGCTGCCGGTTCTCGCCATCGGCATCGGCGCGTTCGCAATCGGGCGGGCGCTGGTGGCCGGGTCGCCGCCGCCGGCTCCGGCCACCGCGTTCGTCGTTGCGCTGAACACCCTGGCGGCGGTGGCGGAAGAGGCGTTCTTCCGGCGCCTGGTCTACGGAGCGTTGCTCGCCGCCGGTCCGGTCGCCGCAGTGGCCGGATCGGCGGTGCTCTTCGCCGCCGTCCACGTCACCGTCTATGGGTTCTGGGTACTGCCCCTCGACCTGGCCGCCGGGCTCCTCTTCGGGTGGCAGCGCCACGCCACCGGCTCATGGGTCGTCCCGGCCGTCACCCACGCAGCGGCCAACCTCCTGGTGGTGCTGTGAGGCGTCGACCGCTTGGCATCGGCGCCGCCCTCGCCGTCCTTTATGCCGCGGTGGTCGTGGTCACCAGCCTGACCACGGGCCACCCCGTCCGGCCGCTCTTCGACGCCGCCGGTGGCGCGGTGCCGTACAAGTGGGTGAAGGCGCCGTGGTACGTGGCGAGCACGAACATCAAGCCGCGCCCGAGCCACCAGGACATCGCCTTCGAGAACGGCGCGTCGCCCCAGACCGGTGTCACGAGCGAAGACGCGCAGGTCATCCTCAACCTGCCCCAGGGGGCCCTCCCGCCCCGGAGCGGTGAGACGGCCGTGCGGATGTCGTTCACGCCGCTCGATCCGAAGAAGCTGGCGAAACCGCCTGAGCCCATGCGGCCCAACGGCAACGCCTACCGGGTGCAGATGGCGTACCAGCCGTCGGGAGCACCGCTGGACGCGCTGACCACGTCGGGCAACGTGGTGATGGTGGTTCCCGACGAAGCCGATCGGATGCTGTTCTCCGATGACGGGAAGTCGTGGTCCGAGTTGCCGACGCAGACCCTCGGCGACCCCACGACCGTCGGCTCGGCGTTCAACACAGCCGGCTACTACCTGGTCGGCACGTCGCTGCCCGAATTCACGAACCCCAACAAGGAGGGCAGCAACAAGCGCACGGTCGGGATCGTGATGGTGGTCGCCGCCGCGGCCCTCCTGCTGGGCTACGTGCTGCCCGCCATCCTGCGCCGTTCCCGGGCTGCCCAGGCGACGCAGGCGGCACAGGCCACCCGCGCCCGGGCCACCGCTAAGCGGCAGGTGAAGCGGCGCAAGCGCTGACCCTGCGGCGGGGTCAGAACTCGCAGTCGTAGATCTCGTCGGCGGCGCTGATCAGGCAGTCGTCGAAGCCGTCGCCGCCGTCGATCTTGTCGATCTGCTTGTCGTCGGAGGAGATGACGAGGTCGTCGCCGAGCCCGCCGCTCTGGAAGTCGTTGCCGGCCCCGCCGCTGACCGTGTCATCGCCGATCTCGCCGAGAACGCTGTCGTTGCCACCGTCGCCGTCGATCCGGTCGTCGCCCGGGCCGCCCTTGACGACGTCGTCACCGTCGCCGCCCTTGAGGTTGTCGTTGCCGGGCCCGCCGCAGATGATGTCGTCGCCCCCGCCGCCGTCGATGATGTCGTCGCCGGCGCTGCCGATGATTACGTCGTCGCCCTTGGTCCCGTCGAGGAGCGCGGGCCCGAAGGCGCCGGAGGCGTCGAGCGCCAAGGTGCTGGCGAGCCGCCCGTTGCACAGGCCGCCGGGACCGGTCGGAGGAGGGGGCGGTGGCGGCGGTGGCGGTGGCGTCGCCGTCACCGGAGGAGCGACAGGGCCGCTCGGGGCGATCGGAGTCGGCGGCGCGGGCTTGGCCTGCACGGCGGCGGCTGCCACGAGGGGGGCGCTGCTGCCGGCAGCCCCGGGAATGTCGCCTGCGTCTCCGAAGGCGAGCACGAAGCCGGCGGAGGTGAAGTGCCAGTACCCCTGCCCGCTGGGGGAGGCGGCCACGGCCACGATCCGCCGGGAAGCAGCCGTGAGGTCGCCGGTACCCAGGGCCGGCCCCTTGAAGACGGCGTCGCCGAAGGCGTAGGTCGCGCCGTCGGTGGCGGTCAGCCAGTAGCCGCCGCCGGTGGGGGTCGCCGCCATGGAGACGACCGGGGCGGGCACCTTCTGGCCGCCCGCCGATCCTTGGAACGCTGCGTCGCCGAAGCCGAACACCCCGCCGTCGGCCGCGGCCAGCCAGTAGCCACCGCCCGTCTTCGTGGGTGCCATGGCCACGATCGGCTGGTTGAGCTTGATGGCCCCGGTGGAGCCGAGGAAGCGGGCGTCGCCGAAGGCGAAGACGCCGCCGTCGCTGGCCGTCAGCCAGTAGCCGTTCCCGGACGGGGTGGACGCCATGGCCACGATGGGCCGGTTGAGCTTGATGGCCCCGGTGGAGCCGAGGAAGCGGGCGTCGCCGAAGGCGAAGACGCCGCCGTCGCTGGCCGTGAGCCAGTAGCCGGCGCCGCCCGGGGTGGCAGCCACGGCCACGATTGGCTGGTTGAGGCGTATGCCGCCGGTGGATCCGAGGAAGCGGGCGCTGCCGAGGCTGAACACGCCGCCGTCCGCACCTACCAACCAGGCCCCGGGGGCGCCGAAGCCGGCGCCGGAGGCGGTGCCATCGGCGGCCGCGCCGGCAGAAGGGTCGGATGGGTCGGCTATCGAAGCTGACATCCCGAACACGCTGGCCAGCACCGCCGTGGCAGCCACGAAAGCGACCAGGCGACGCTTCGACGCCGTCGCGCGGCGGGGGTGACCGATGGTGTGCATCTCCCCTCCCAATTCACCGCCCGGTTGTGCGGTTCCTGCCGGTTTGGGGGCAACAGCCCCGATTCGTCCGGATCGGAACAAAAAGTGGCCGAAATGCCCGGATTCAGGGTTGGAGACCCGGGCCGCGGGGTATAGAGCACGCCTTACCTGTATCTGTACGCGGCCCGGCACCGCCCCGCACCCCCGCTCCCGTCACCTCTTCGTGGGACAGGCCGGCATCAACCGACACGGGAGGTCCCGTGCTTCGCGAGAGCCTCACCCAGCGGGAATCGGCGGGGACGCAGACCCTCTGCCTGCGCTCCTGTCACAGCCTGTGGATCTTCGACGTGGAACACCGACGCTTCCGGCGCCTACCGGGCGCGGTGACAGCGGACATCGCCGGCGCAGGCACCTGGGAGCGGTTCGTGGCCCTGCAGATCGACCCCGAAACCGGCTCGTTCCGGATCGTCCTCAACGAGGACCGGACCCGGGTGCTCCGGTCCTGGCTCCACGACGAGCCGTGCCTGCACTGCGGGGGTCAGCCCGACACGGCCCAGACCGGGGAGATCGTGCTGCACTCCTGACGGCGAGGTCCGAGGAACTCGGACCTGGTTCCCAGAGACTCACAGGGTCCGCTCCGATGCTCAGGCCATGAGCACAAGACGACGGACGGGTCGACCGACCTCGTCCTCCTCGACGATGCTTCCCGACCTCGACGGCTTCGAAGTCTGCCGGCGGCTGCGCAGGACGGGGAGTGGGTGCCGGTGCTGTCCTCACCGCCCGGAATGCCACCGAGGACCGGGTCCGGGGCCTGACGCTCGGCGGTGACGACTACGCAGATTCTCGACCACGTCTGGGAGTACGACTTCGGAGGGAACACGAGCGTTGTCGATGGCAGGAATCTGGCCGTAACCGACGTCGTGCTGGCGGCCACGTTCCGGTCCTTCCTGCTGGGGCAAGTCGACGACCAGATCGCCCAGGCAACGGAGCCGGTGCCCGCTGCGTGGTCGAGCTACCGCTCGCTCACGCGGAGCGGATCAGGACGAGCGTCGCCTCCGGGACCTGAGGGTGGAAGTACAGGACGATCCGATCGCGAAGCGGTCTTTCTCTTCGCTCCGGGGTCACCACCGGCGGCGGGTCCCGCGGTTCGAATGTGTCCTGGAAGCCGAGCGCCAGTCCCGTGGCCAGCGCCGCCCCGGCCGTTCTCATCCGCCAGGGCCGGTCGCCGTACACCACGGTCTCGAGGCTACTCCCCGCGGGCGGGACACTTCTGTGGTCGATGATCGGTACTGGTGACAGCCGGCCCCCAAGAGGCTGGTTTTGTAAGGTTCCTCCCAGCTTCATCCAAGCTTGACCGGGCATCCTGCCGTGCCACGGCTCCATTCGTGGGCCGAAGGGGGATTCAATGCACGGCAACGAACCAGTCATACCTTCTCCCGATCCTGCATCCGCCGGATGGCCGCCGCCTGCGGCGACGCCGCCGGGCGGGGGCGGCTCCCGCCGGTTCGGGCGGATCCCGATGATCGCCGGAGCCGTGGTGGGCAGCTTCTTCCTCGTTGGTCTGGGTGTGGCCTATGCCCAGTCCGACTCGTCGGGCACCACGTCGACGACACTGCCGGCGGTGGTGCCGCCGCCGTCCGGGCAGATCGCTCCGGCCCCGGCGCAGCCGGCGCCCGGCGAGAAGGGCGGGCGCTTCGGGCGGGGACACCACGGCCCGTTCGGCAAGTTCTTCGGCCTGGGCGGCTTCGGTCACCTCGGGCGCGGTGGCCCGCTCCACGGCGAGTTCACCGTCCGCAAGCCCGACGGCAGCGGGTTCCAGACCTTGGCCGTCCAGACCGGCGAGGTCACCGCGGTCAGCTCGTCGTCGATCACCGTGAAGTCGGAGGACGGCTTCTCCCGCACGTACAGCGTTGACGAGAACACGGTCGTCGGCGCCGGCCGGGACGGGATCGGCACCGTCAAGACCGGCGACACCGTGCGGGTCGCCGGCGTGGTCGAGGGCGGCCAGGCCAAGGCGGCGGCCATTCTCGACAAGACGAGCCTCGGCAAGATCGGCGAGCACTGGGGTGTCCCGAAGCGGAAATGATCCTCGGCTGAAGCCTCGAACGCGGTAACCGCCTGGAGTCGGCCAAACTTGCGGCCGGCTCCAAGCGCGTTCACAGGAAACCCCCAGGGTCGAGGGTGAGGATGACGGCATGACTGAAGGAACGTTTCGGGACTGGCCTCTTCCGGCCTCGCCCCCGACCGAGCCGCCCCCTGCTCCCCCTGGGTTTGGCGGCCCGTCCGGGTTCCCCGCTCCGCCTGCTCCTCCCCCGGGTGACGGTAGGGGAACCCGACTCTTCGCCGGCAAGCGCAGTCTCGCGCTCGTCGGCGGTGTTGCCGCTCTCGCTCTGGTGGCCGGCAGTCTCGGCGCCGCCATCGGGGTGAGCCTGGCGTCGAAGGACCCCGACTCACCGGCCGTGACCAATGCCACCGCCCCGTCGGGCGGCGCCACCACCACGCCGATTCCGCCCGCAACCACTCCCACGACCGACCCCGCGGCGGGGTCGGGCTCGACGGCCGCCCCGCCGGCCGGTGCCGCCCTCGACGTGAAGGCCATCCTGGCCAAGGTCGAGCCATCGGTCGTCGACATCGTCGCCTCGAACCGGCGGGGGAGCGGGGAGGGCACCGGGGTCATCATCAGCTCCGACGGCTACGTCCTCACCAACGCCCACGTCGTCGACGGTGCCAACCGGGTGTCGGTTGCGGTTGCCGGGGGTTCCCGGGCGCTGTCGGCCACCGTGTTCGGCGCCGACGACGTCCACGACGTGGCCCTGCTCAAGATCGAGGGCGCCAGCGGCCTGCCCGCCGCCGAGCTCGGCCGGTCCGCCGACGTCGGGGTCGGCGAGGACGTCGTCGCCATCGGCAACGCCCTCGGGCTGCGTGGCGACCCGACGGTCACCCGGGGCATCGTCTCGGCTCTCAACCGCACGGTCGAGAACCTCACCGGCATGATCCAGACCGACGCCGCCATCAACCCCGGCAACTCCGGCGGTCCGCTGGTCAACTCGGCCGGCCAGATCATTGGTATCAACACCGCGGTGGCCGCCCAGGGCGCACAGAACATCGGCTTCGCCATCCCCATCGACAAGGCCAAGTCCCTGGCCGACCGGCTGAAGACCGGGCAGGGTCCGGCGCCCACGGCCTTCCTCGGCGTGTCGACGACCGAGACGGAAGACGGCAGCGCCGGCGCGCTGGTCGTCTCCGTGGTCTCCGGCGGCCCGGCTCAGCGGGCGGGGATCAGCGTCGGCGACCTAATCGTCAGTTTCGACGGCAAGCCGGTGGGCGGCGCCGACACGCTCTCCGGGCTGGTCCAGGGCCGCCAGCCGGGCGATACGGTGCAGGTCGTGATCGAACGCGACGGCTCCTCCCGCACCGTCTCGGTGACCCTCGGCACGAAACCGACCAACTGATGGCCGGTTCCACCTTCCGCAGCGACGGGGGCACCTCCAAGTCCGGCCGTACCCCGGCCGAGGCCATCGAGCGGGCCATGTTCGAGATGAAGCGGATCATCGTCGGGCAGGACCGCGTGATCGAGCGGCTCTTCGTGGCACTGATCGCCCGGGGCCACTGCCTGCTCGAAGGCGCGCCCGGCCTCGCCAAGACCCTGGCCGCCGAGACTCTGGCCATTGTGGCCGGCGGCACGTTCGTGCGCCTGCAGTTCACCCCCGACCTCGTCCCGTCCGACATCGTCGGCACCCGGATCTACCGCCCGTCCAGCGAGCGGTTCGACATCGAGCTGGGCCCGATCTTCGCCAACGTCGTGCTGGCCGACGAGATCAACCGGGCCCCGGCGAAGGTCCAGTCCGCGCTACTCGAGGTCATGGCCGAACACCACGTGTCGGTCGGCGGAGTGACCCACACGGTGCCCGAGCCGTTCATGGTGATGGCCACCCAGAACCCCATCGAGAGCGAAGGCGTCTACCCGCTGCCCGAGGCCCAACGCGACCGGTTCCTCATGAAGGTCCTGATCGGCTTCCCGACGGCCTGGGAAGAGGCGACGATCGTGCGCCGCATGGGCGTCGACCCGCCCAGCGCGGAGACGGTTTTCGAGGAGGGCGAGTTGGCGGCGCTACAGCGCACGGCCGACTCGGTGTTCGTCCACGACGGCGTCCTCGACTACGCCGTCCGGCTCGTGCTGGCCTCCCGGGCTCCGGCCGACCATGGCCTGCCCGACCTGGTGCCCCTCATTGCCCACGGCGCCAGCCCCCGCGCCACCCTCGGCCTGGTCGCCTCCGGGCGGGCCCTGGCCCTGATGCGAGGCCGCACCTACGTGCTACCCCAGGACATCTTCGACGTCGGCCCCGACGTCCTCCGCCACCGCCTCCTGCTCTCCTACGAAGCCCTCGCCGACGGCGTCGACGCCGAACAGGTCGTGAACCGGATCCTCTCGACCGTGCACGCCCCCCGGGTCGCCCCCAGCCAGGACAACACGGAAGCCTTCGAATCAGCCTCCTAGTCGGCGACGGTATCGAGTGCCGCAAGCGCGTATCCGATCGTCTCCGCGACGGTCATTGCCGCGGCCTGGCGTGATGCGGCCTCCCATCCCTCCGGGCCGAGGAGTTCGATCAGCTGCATCCGGCAGCCCTGCACCCGCTCACCGAGGCTGGCGGCCTCAGCGCCGACGTCGTCGAGCTCCAGCCGCAGGTTCTGACTCGCGGCGAAAATGACCGCGGCTTGCTCAGGCAATTTCCCTGCCAACCCGAGCGCAGCCAACTCCAGAGCGGTATCGGCCCAGTAGCTGACGCCCTTCGCGTGCAGGAGGCGCACGAGTCGCCCAACCAGCGAAACCATCGCAGGGTCGTCACCGACCACGGCCACCTGGGCGGCGCGAGCCAGAGCCATCATGAGCACACGAGGCGCTTCCC
>JAICGL010000025.1 GCA_025923175.1 Acidimicrobiia bacterium | reverse complement strand
TCTTCGCCGGAGCGGCCTTCTTGGCGGGAGCCTTCCTCGCCGGTGCGGCCTTCCTCGCCGGTGCGGCCTTCTTGGCCGTTGTGGCCTTCTTCGCCGGAGCGGCCTTCTTGGCGGGAGCCTTCCTCGCCGGTGCGGCCTTCTTGGCCGTTGTGGCCTTCTTCGCCGGAGCGGCCTTCCGGGCGGTGGACCGCGCGGTGGTCGTCGCCTTCTTGGCCGTCGAGCGAGCGGTGCCGCTGGCCTTCCTGGCCGTGGACTTCGCCGCGCCGGTGGCCTTTCTGGCGGTCGACCGGGTGGTGGTCGTCGCCTTCTTGGCCGTCGAGCGAGCGGTGCCGCTGGCCTTCTTGGCCGTAGACCGGGCGGTGCCGGTGGCCTTCTTGGCCGTGGAGCGCGCCGTTCCAGTGGCCTTTCTGGCTGTGGACTTCGCCGTGCCCGTCGCCTTCTTGGCGGTCGTGCGGGCGGTGCCGGTGGCCTTCTTGGCTGTGGTGCGGGTGGATCCAGTGGCCTTTCTGGCTGTGGACTTCGCCGTGCCCGTCGCCTTCTTTGCCGTTGACTTCGTGGCTCCGGTCGACTTCTTCGCCGTTGTCCTCGCGGTGGCTGTCACCTTGGCCGCTGTCTCCTTCGCAGCAGCCACAACTGCCTTGGCTGTCCTGGCCGCTGTGTCGATGACCGCTTCAGCCGGGCCGCTCTTTCCTTGCTTCATGGCCGCCATTGTCCGTTCCTCACTTGCTCGAAAAGATGCTGACTGTTGCTTATGTTGCCACTGAGAACGCATAAATGGAAACCCCTGAGAACAATTCGTCCCATTCGAGTGTCGCGACACTGGACTTCACGAGCGAGCGGAAAAGCGTAAATCCCTTGTCCAGCAAGGAAGATCGGCCCGTATTGGCTACCATCCGTCCATGCCGAAGCATGCCGCCGCCGATCGTGCCCGGCCGCCTGCTTCGCGCCGAAACGTGCGCGAGGAGATCTACAACGCGGCGCTGGCGTCCTTCGAGCGCCACGGCGTCCGTCGCACCCTCATGGAGGACGTCGCCCGCGAGGCGGGCGTCTCCCGACCGGCCATCTACTACTACTTCCCCGACAAGGACGCCCTCGTCCTAGAGGTGATCGTCCGACAGGTTCGGGAGATACATCGCCAGATTCGCGAGCGCATCCAGGTGGAGGACGGGCTGCCAGCGATGATCGAGGCGTCGCTGACCACCATCCGGCTCTCGACCGAGAACCAGTACATCCAGCTGCTGACCCAGCCCGACACAGCGGGTCTCACCGCCCGCCTCGCCGAGTCGGACATCGTCATGGGTCTCCAGCGGGAGCTGTGGTACCCGCTGCTGGAAGCGGCCCGCGAGCGGGGCGAACTGCGGACGGACCGCGACTTCGACGACATCATCCGCTGGATCACGTTCCTCGAGTTCTCGCTCATCAGCAGCGGCAAGGCCTTCGGCTACGCCACTGACGACGAGTGCCGCGAGGTGCTCTCCGGCTATCTGGTCCCAGCGCTCGCGCCCCACGGAGCGGCGAAGCCGCCAGAGAGAAGGCCGTAGCGGGCGTTAGCCCGCTAGGTAGCGGGCGGCGAGGCCGGCGCTGTCGAGCTCGGCCGGTTCGCCCACGAAGGCAGTGCGGCCGCGGTCGAGCAGGCAGACGTAGTCGGCGATCCCGAGGGCCTTGGCCACGTACTGCTCCACGACGAGCAGCGACACGCCGGTGCGGGCGAGATCCTCGAGGAAGGCGAAGATCGTGTCCACCAGCTTCGGGGCGAGCCCCATCGACACCTCGTCGAGGAGCACGACCCGTGACTCTTCGCCGTGGACGCGGCTGAGGGCGACCATCTGCTGTTCCCCGCCGCTCAACGTTCCCGCCGCCTGCTGAAGCCGCTGCCCGAGCGCGGGAAAGGCGGCGACGGCCCGGTCGATCGCCTCCTCCTCGCCGCCCGGCCGGGCGAAGAGCCGGAGGTTCTCGGCCACGGTCAGATCGGCGAAGACGCCGCCCCGCTCGGGCACGTGGCACAGCCCACGCCGGCGCCGCTGCTGCGGCGGGGCGGAGGCCACGTCCTCACCGTCGAGCAGGATACGGCCGGCGGTCGGATGCAGGAGCCCGGACGCGACTCGCAGCAGCGTCGTCTTGCCGGCTCCGTTGGGGCCGAGCAGCGCGACGACGGCGCCGTCGGGGACGACCAGCGACACGCCGCGCAGCACCGTGGCCTGCCCGTAACCCGCCCGGATCCCCTCGAGCCGCAGCATCGCCTAACCGTCGACCGTGGACAAGGCGTCGTCGTCGTCACCGAGGTAGGCGGCCCGGACGGCGGCGCTGGCCCGCGTCTCGGCCGGTGTCCCCGCGAAGATCAGCCGCCCGAAGTCGAGCGTGTAGAGGTAGTCGCACACTTCCATAACGAGGCTCATGTCGTGCTCCACGAGGAGCACCCCGGCACCGCTCTCGGCCACCAGACCCCGGACGATCGCGCCGAACCTGGCCGTCTCGGCCGGATCGAGACCCGACGACGGCTCGTCGAGGAGCAGCATCCGGTAGCCGCCGGCGTGGACACGCGCCAGCTCCACCAGACGCCGCTGCCCGACGCTGAGGGCTGCGACGGGTGCGTCCGCCAGCTCGGTGATGTCGCAGGCGGCCAGCGCCTGTGCGGCTTGCGTCCGGAGCCGGGCCGTGTCGTTGCGGCGGGGGACGATCTGGCGCCAAAGGTTCCCGCCTGCGGCCAGCGCCTCACAGCCCAGCGCGACGTTGTCCATCACAGTGAGGGACGGGCAGACCTCGGGCCGCTGGAACGTGCGGCCCAGACCGAGCCTTGCCCGGGCGGCGGCTGATCGGCGCGACACGTCGCTGCCGAAGAGCCGCACCGTGCCGGCCGACGGCGGCACCAGCCCGCTCACCGCACCGAAGGTTGTCGTCTTCCCCGCTCCGTTCGGACCGATGAGGCCCGTCACCCGCCCGAGCGGCGCCGCGAGCGTCAGCCCCTCCACCGCCGTCTTGCCGCCGTAGCGGACCGTCAGGCCATCCATCTCGACGCCGGCGAGCTCCGGGGTCATACCGTCGCTCCCCGCTCCAGCAGACGGGCGTGAACCGGACTGCCCTCCAGCCGCTGGGCAGTCCGCGTGGTGCGGGGGCGGATCGTCATGCCCCGCACAGCGAGCAACAGGACAATGGTCACCCCGAACAGGAGCGCCTGGTGGGCCACTAGCTCGTCGGGGACGTAGGCCGGGGCGACGGCCAGCAGACCGGCGGCGATGATTGCCGACGGGACGAGCCGGCGTCCGGCCACGGCGAGAACGACGAGGTAGAGAAGCGAGTTGAACGAGGCGAAGCTCCGGCCGTTGACGTTGCCGGCGCCGACGGCGAGCAACGCCCCGGCTACACCGGCCAGGAACGCCGACGCCGCGAACGCCGCCAGGCGCGTCACGTTCGTTGAGAGCCCGTTGGTGGTCAATGCGGTCGGCGATTCGGCCAGGCCCCGCAACAGCCGACCCAACCGGGTTCGGCTGACCACCACGACGGCCAGACAGGCGGCGGCGGCCATGGCCACGGTGACGTAGAACAGGGCGGTGTCGCCACCGGCGAACGACGGCCGGGGCGCATGACGCGAGCCGGTGGCACCGAACATGACGCCGGTCGGGTAAGCGACCCGCTCCATCAGGATGGCGAACCCGAACGTGGCCAGGGCCAGGTACACGCCGGAAAGCCGAATGGCCGGGATGGCGACGAGCGCCCCGATGGGAACGGCCGCCGCGCCGGCGAGGAGCAGGGCGGCGAACCAGGGCAGCCCGAGACCCGACGACGAGGCGAAGTGGGAGAAGGCTGTCGCCCCCACGGCGCCGAAGGCGGCGTGGCACAGCGAGATCTGACCCGACCCCCGCACCAGCAGGGCCAGCGAGACGAACGTGACGACGAGCGCAGCGGCGGCCGTGTAGCTCGGAAGCTTCGGGCCGACGAGGTAGGGGAGCGCGACGAGGGTCGCCGCACCGACACCGATGGCGGCGAGGCGCGCCTGCGCCGGCCAGCGGCGATCCGCTCGCCGTGATGACTCCCGTTGGGCGTCGAACGAAGCGGCGTTCGCCCGCCCGACCGTCCGGGGCGGCCACAGCACCAGCGCCACCACCAGCACGATGAACGGGAGGGACGAAGGCAGCCCGCCGAGCGCCGGCCGGCCGGCGAACTCCTTCGTGAGGATGTTCGCCGCGATGCCGAGCGCGACCCCGCCGGCATAGGTGAGCGGAAGGCTGCGGAACCGGCCGATCGCGACCGCCCCGAACGCCTGGACGACGAGCAGCGTGAGCAGGGTCGCCTCGAGGCCGAGGAATGGCGCGATCAGCACGCCGCTCAGCGCGGCGAACCCCGAACCGATGATCCAGGCGGCCGTGCGGACGGGTTTCGGGTCCGTCCCCGCCAGGGCGAGGAGGTCGGGATTTCCCACGACGGCCCGCATCTGGACACCGAGACGGGAGAAGCGCAGGAAGGCGAGCACGCCGCCGGCTGCGGCCAGGCCCACCAGCACGGTGGCCGCCTGCTGGCGGGTGACGGCGACGCCGCCGAGATGGACGGCCGTGCCGGTCAGGAACGGCTCCAGCTGCCGGGCCGCCGTCCCGTAGCGCCACTGGATCAAGCCCTGCACGGCGAGGAGCAGCCCCACGGTGGCGACGACGGCGGTGGCGGCGTCGGCGATCGCGAGGGATCGGGCCAGCCGCTCGACGAGGAGACCCCCGATGACCCCGACGCCGATCACCGCGAGGGCCAACGCCACCGGCCACGGCCAGCCCCAATCGACGTGCATGGTGAAGAAGACGAAGGCCGCCGCGGCTGCCAGCGCCCCATGGGCGAAGTTGAAGATCCCCGTCGTGGTGTAGGTCAGCGTGAGGCCCAAACCGGCCAGGCCGTAGACCGAGCCGGCCGCGACCCCGACGACGATGAACGGCAGCAGGTCACTCATGGCGAGCACCAGCCGCAGGGTTCTGCGTCGGCGGTGGCGGGGACAACGACCTTGCCGGCCACCAGCGGGCAGTCCGGCCGGTGACGCAGGGTCAGACCGGCGACCATGACCGTTTGCACGCCTTCGCCGATGGCGGCGGGGGAACTGGCCACTGTCCGCTCGGCCTTGCCGGCGAGGCGGGTGAAGACCCGTTGACGACGGCCGTTTGCCGCGCGCCGCAGCGTGCTGAGCCAGACGCCGTTACCGGCTGCGCTGATGAGCGCGGCGGCGACGGCGACCGCCACCCACACACCCTGCCCGCCCGAAGAGGCCCGTTCGGCGCTGGCCCGTCCGGCGAGGACGATCGTCGCCAGGCAGGAGACCTGCCCGACCAGAAGCCAGAGCCGTCCCCGGCGGGGCCAGGCGATCACGCCGTGGTTTCGGTGGCGGGCGGAGCCTCACAGGGCTCGAGCAGATGCTCGATGCGGTCGAGCTTGCGCCACTCGTCGCGCAGATCGGCGGACAGCCACGACGTGAGGCCGATGCCGATGAGGGCGATGCCGACGACCGCCCCCGAAATGACATAGGGGATCTGCTCCGCCGGAAACGGGGTCCCCGCCACTCCCCGGTAGCCGAGGAGGATCGCCACCGCGCCGAAGATGACGGCGCCGGCGCCGAGGACCCGGTCCCATTGCGCGCTCAGCCAGGTCTTGATATCCACGTCTACCCCACCCCCGGGCGTCGAACGAGCTGGATCACGCCGCCCGCTGTCGCGGCCGCCGCCACCAGCAAGAGATAGATGGCTGAAAGGTCGAAGAGGCGGGTCCCGACGCGGCGGATGGGCACCGCCGCTTCTGCCGATGTCGATTGACCGACCGCCGCTTCGGCGTTGCTGGTTCCGGCGCCTGCCGCTCCGGTGTCGGCGCCGGCTGTCGAGCCCGCCCCGGCGCCCGAACCCGTCCCTGAAACTGGTGCCGGCAGAATGCTGCCGCCCAACGCCGAACCGCCGGCCCCGCCACCCGTGTCGGCTGCGCCAGCGACGTCGTCGGTGCCGAACGAGCCGGAACCATCGCCGCCCGACGAACCGGAGGGCGACTCCGGATTTGTGATCGGTTGGATGGAGTCAACGATCCCGATGGGCGCAAGCGCCGCCGGCGATACCGCTGCCAGCGCCCGGCCGAACGTGTAGCTCACGGTCACCGGTGAGATCGCCGTCGGGAGCTCCTGCGTCCGGGTGATGAAGAGGCCGGCCGAGACGACGCCGTCCGGCGTGTCCTCGGCGGCCAGGGGCCGGACGGAGATTCCGGCGCCGTCGAGCACCGGCTGCAGTGGCGAGGCCGAAACCGGCGTGGTTGTGCCCGCCACCACCAGCCCGGCGGGTGTGAGGGCGACCGCCGTCTCGCCGACCGTGATGCCGGTCGCGTCGAATGTCGTCTCCCGGGCGGGGTCGGCGCCCGGCGCCCGGCGCACGACGCTGCGGGCCGTGATCCGGCCGAGCGTCAGCGGCCCGATGGTGACGCCGGTGACGTCCGACAAAGCCAAAGAGGTCACGACTCCGATGTCGTCGGCCTCGACGAACGACGACGTCACCCATGCCGGGGTCGGCCCGCCTTCCGCCAAAGGAGCGGCGCCGCTGCGGGCCGTCGCTTCGGCCCGGCGGTCGATGGCTGCCGCCCGCATCGTGCTGCCCGGCCCTTCGACCTTCTGCTCGGGTGTCGTCGTCGATCCGGCGGTGGCAATGAGCGGGTAGGGCGGAACGCCGCTCAGCTGCCCTCCGGACACACCGGCCAGGAGCCCGGGCGTCGTGACCACCACGTCGCCGGGGTAGGCCACCGAGGCCAACGCCGAGGAGCCGCTGGTGGAGTCGACTGCGGCCTGGGCGATCGGACTGGCGCCGTCGACGACGTTGTTGGTGACGGGTGCACCGACGGCCGAGACCCCGACCCTGATACCTTCGGCCGCCGCCACGCCCCGAAAGGCTCCACCGGTCGCCGCGGTTGGAGGCGACGGCGACAGCAGCGTCGCCACCCCGAACAGGCTGAACGCGACGAGGGACCGCCAGGCTCTCCGACTACGCCGCCCGCCGAGCCGTGTCATCGCTCGCAGTGGCGCTGGCCGTTGTCGGGGCTCTTGTAGCTGTTGTCGGCCACGACGACCTGCCAATAGCAGACGGGCGGGACGGTCGGGCCGTCGCGCCGGAAGCGGAGCGGAGCGGTGAGCCCACCGAGGTCTTCACCGTTGAGCGACCAGACACCCTCGAGGATGTCGGCCGAGGTCGGCACCGCCGACAGGCGCCGGGCCGACGCCTGGAGCAGCTTCGCGGCCGACCACCCGAGGCTGGCGGAACCGGTAAGCGGCACGCCGGCGGCGTACTGGCTCATCGCCTTGTGGAACTCGGCGATGGCCGGGTTGGTGTTGAAGAAGAACGGAGCGGTGTAGCTCACCCCCGGCGAGCCCTGCATGTTGGCATCGCGGGCCACCTCGGCCAGCATGACCGGCTGGGCGATGCCGTACTTGGGCTTGTAGTCGACGCTGGCGCAGGACCGGCCGAACCGCTGGTACGAGTTGGCGTCGAGGGCGAGGTAGAGGATCTGCACCCCGGCGTTGCGGGCGGCCAGGCAGTTGGCGGTGAAGTCGGGCGCGGCCAGCGACGCCCGGCCCTGGTAGGCGAGCTGAACGCCGTACTTGGAGGCGTACTTGGGGACGGAGCGGGCGGTGTCCTCGCAGACCTGGACGCCGTCGCTGCAGGTGACCAGCCCCATCTTCGTCATGTTGGCCGCCTTGGCCGAACGGGCGTAGCTGGCTGTCGTCGCCTCGATGGCGACTTCCCCGGCGATGATCTGGGTGAAGAACAGCGGGCTCGTCGTGTACCACGGCTCCGTGCCCGACCCGCCGACCACGGGGATCTTGCGAGCGTTGAGGTACTCGACGCTCGCCTGACCCGAGAAGACGGCGGCGTTGTATACGAAGGCGACGACCCCACGCCGTTCCACGAACTCCTGGACCAGCGCCCGGTGGCGGGCGGGATCGGTGCCGTCGTCGGCGACCTCGAGCCGGACCTGATGGCCGCCGAGGCCGCCGGTGGCGTTGACGCTCGCTACCCAGGACCGCAGCGCGTTCAGGCCTCCGACGACGTTCTGGCCGACGATGCCGGACCATGTGCCGACCGAACCGATGACCAGTGGCGCACACGGCGCCGGACAGGCTGCGGCGGCAGCCCCACCGCCCGGGGCCGCACCCGGATTGGCGGACGCCGCCTTCGAGCCCGAGCCCGCTGCGGTCGTCGACTTCGCGCCACCACCGGACGCCCCCGGCCTCGTCGTCGGGGACGCGGCGCCGGCCGCGGTGCTACCGGCCAGTCCCGCCGCCCCGGTGGCGGACCCCGGCGCGGCGTTGCCGGCCGCGACGCCAGGGGCTGGCGGTGCCGTATCGGTGCTCGAGTCCGCCGGCCCGTCTCCGACCGAGGAATCGACCGGCGGAGTGTCGGTCGGCGACGACGCGGCCGCGGCGGTGGCGCCGGTCGGGCCCAGCCCCGCCGCTTCCCGGATCTCCTCCCGCGACACGTTCGAACCGCAGCCCGCCGAGACGGCCACGACCACGGCGGCGAACACCGCACCACACAGCCGACGCCGGCCGGCGTGGCTCATTGCTGCTCTCCGCTCGGTTTGACGAGGCGCGCCTCGTCGTCGCTGAACATCGCCGCCCACTCCATGACCCCGAACCCTTCGAGGTCCCCGATGCGCACCCGGGACAGGGCGTTGTTGTCGTAGCGGTTCGGTCCCGACAGCGGGAGGGGGATGGGAACGTGGCACTGGGTCTCGGCCTGGAGCGTGAGCCCCAATGGCTCGCCGTACCGCACCGTGGTGCGGTCGTAGGTCCCGATGCCGGGAGCGGGGTGGAAGTCGGCGGCGACATGCGTGGTCGAGCGCACGCCGGATTCGTCGGCCACCATCCCGATGCCGATCACCCGGTCGCCGCGAGGAATCCCGATGGCGTTGCAGTGGAGGCGGCCGCCGTCGAGGCAGCACGCCGTCCAGAACGCCTGAAAATTGCTGTGCTCGTGGCGGATGCCCCAGGAATGGTCCCGCACGAACAACCCGGCGGTGCTGCGCTCGCGGTCGCCGACTCGCAGCCGCCCTTGCCAGGTGCCGCCCTGTTCATAGTGCTGCTGGTCGCCCATCTGCGGCCCGCTGCTGTCGGCCCGCATGCCTTCGACGACGGCGGCGAGCCCGGCGGCGAAGTCGGCCACCGGCAGGTTGCTCTGCAGCGTCAGGTCGGCCGTGATGGCGGTGTCGCCCCCGGGTTGGGTGGCCAGCAGGCCCAGAGGCCCGGGACCGGCGGCACCCTTCCCGTCGAGCTCCAGCGTCCAGCGCCGCCACGGTTCGACCGGTACTGCCGAGAACTCGGGGACGAGCATGCCGGCCCGGTAGGGAGCGGTGAACGTCGCCGAGGCGAACTCGCCGTCGACGGCCACCGCCACCTGTGCGGCCTGCACGTCGGCGCCCGGCGCCCGTTGCACGTGGACGACGAGTCCGCTCACGGTTGACAGGTCCCAGCAGATGAAGAACAGGTTCTCCTGCCAGTTGCCCGGCAGCGGGTCCGGCGGTGCGTGTAGCCGTTCGTCGTCGTCGTGCAGGGTCACCCGCCGTCCTCATGCGCGTTTTGGTGCGGCTCACGCCGCCCTTGTCCGGGGGACACCCCCGGTCCCCCGGGTGGCCGGTCGAGGATCTCGACCCGTCCCGCGGACCCGTCGACCAGCAACCGGTCGCCGGTTCGGATGCGGCGCGTCCCGTCGCCGGTGCCGATCACGCACGGCACGCCGAGCTCGCGGGCGACGATGGCGCCGTGGCTGGCCGCAGCGCCGATGTCGATCACGAGCGCGTCGGCCAGCGTGAACAGCGGTGCCCAGCTGGGATCGGTGAACCGGCAGACGAGGACCTCGCCCGGCTCGAGCGGCTCGGCCTCGAACGGGTCGACGACGACCCGCGCCGTGCCTTCCACGACACCGGAAGAACCCGCCACGCCGGTGAGGACGTCGCCCGCGCCTCCGCCGAGATCGTCCGCCCGCACCGTCGCCTGCGGCGTTCCGGTGAACGTGGCCGGGACCTCCAACCGGCGGTACTCGTCGCGGCGCTCCCGCCGGAACCGCACCAGATCCATGACATCGTCAGGGAGGGGCTCGAGGAGCTCGTCGATCGTCAGGTAGAAGGCGTCGTCGACCTCGTCGAGGTGCCCGGCGTCGCGCTGGGCCCGGCCGATGGCCCGGGTCGCCGCCCGCCCGCCGTCGAGCGCCATGAGGAAGCTGGCCTTGCCGATCTCCGTCGTCCGCACGCAGCGGGCCGCGGCGCCGCAGAGCAGGCCGACCGATGCCTGCTTGCTGCGGGGCAGCGCCGCCTTCAGTTCGTCGATGGAGGCCTGGCGGCCGGCGACCATCGTCGCTTCCCGCTGCCGGGGCCGCTGATCGGCCGGTCGGGCCGCCATCGCCTTGGCCATCGGCAGCACCCCCGCCGGGTCCTCGCGCCACGACGCGCCGGCGACGTTGCCTTCCAACGGCCCGTGGAAGCCGTGGCGACGAATGAAGTCGGTTAGAGGCAGCCGGTCGGCGCCGACCAGCCACAGGTCGTCGGCCACATCGGTCTCGGTCACTCCGCCGAGCCCGGCCAGCAGCCGGACGACGAGGTCCTCCCGGCCCGCGCCCTCGGCCAGCTTCGTCAGCTGGGCGTGGAAGCTCATCAACACGAACCGGGCCCGGACGTGGGCCCGGAACGCCTCCCGGAAGCGGGCGGCCGATTCCTTGAGCAGCCGGCGGGGATCGGAGAGCCCGGCGCCGTCATGCACTTCCCGTTCCCACCACGTGCGCTGCTCGGCGGCCGAGCGCTTGATCTGGCGGCCGGCCCGGACCATGCCCGCTGGCGCCTTGGCAATGACGTTCAGCGTCGTCTGGCGGCTCTTCGGGATCGGCGGCAGCCCGTCGCGCACCTTCCCGCAGATGTCGCGCTCGAAGTCGTCGGCGGTCATCCCCGGGATGGGGTCGAACAGGCTGCGCAGCCGGTCGAGGTTCATGGCCGGCCGGCCGAAGAAGTAGGCGACCAGCAGTTCGTTGGGGTTCTCCGGGACGCCGATGTCCGACTTCGGCAGCAGGCCGAAGTCGTAGTAGGCGAGCCGGGCTCCGGCCTCCATGTTGGGGCCCCAGAAGCTCCAGCACATCGGCGACAGCACGTCGGGCATCGCCTCGCCGATGTTGGTCGTCGACCAGTAGCGCGTCGGTTCCGACGTGCTGTTGGTCGGGTCGTGCAGGTCCATCGATCCCCCCGAGCCGATGGTGGAGCCCTAAATGTCGATACGGAACAGTTTGGCGGCGTTGTTGGCCACGATGTCGGCGGCAGTCTCAGGATCGAGGTGGGCCACCATCTCGGCGGCGGCATCCTGGCACGACGGCCACATCGTGTCGGTGTGCGGGTAGTCGGTCTCGTAGAGCACCTGGCCGGCCCCGAGCCGGTCCAGGAGGCTCAGGCCGACAGGGTCCCGGAAGAACGCCACCCACACGTTGTGGGCGAAGTACCAGCTGGGCGGGTGGGGCATGGCGGCCTTGTCGATGCCGGTGAAGCCCTCGCCGCACATCTCCTCGTAGACGAAGTCGGCCCGGGAGAGCACGTAGGGGATCCACCCGAGCTGCGACTCGGCCAGGCACGTCTTGAGCGCCGGGAAGCGGGCGAACACGCCGGAGAACAACAGGTCGGTCAGCGTGTAGCCGGCGTTGAAGGAGGCCATCACGTTGGGGACGGCCGCCGGGGCGTCCTTGGCCAGCATTGGGAAGCCGCCCGTCCCGATGTGGAGCGAGATGACCATCTCGGTGGAGGCGCATACGTCGAAGAGCGGATCCCACGCCCCCGAGTGGATCGACGGCAGGCCGATCACGTGCGGGGCCTCGGGGAAGGAGATCGACCGGAAGTCGAGGTCGGCCAGCCGCTTCGCCTCCTCCACGGCCAGCTCGACGTCCCACAGCGGGACGATTCCCAACGGCACGAGCCGGCCGGCGGAGCCGTCGCACCACTCCTCGATCACGAAGTCGTTCCAGGCCCGGATACAGGCCAGGGCGAGTTCCTTGTCGGGCGCGAAGGAGAACTGCTGCCCGCAGAAGCGCACGAACATGTTGGGGTAGCAGACGGAGGCCGCGATGCCGGCGGTGTCCATGTCGGCGAGGCGGGCGGCAGGGTCGTAGCAACCCTTCCGGATCTCGTCGAACGTCACCGGCCGGATGTCGACCTCGTCGCGGGGGAGGCCGGCGGCGGCGGCGATGCGCAGGATCGGGATGAGCCGCCCGTTGTACCTCCAGACGTCGGCCCAGCTGCCGTCGTCGGTCTCGACGAACGTCAGGTCGCCCGCCCCCAGGTTGCATCGGCCTCGCAGCCGCTCGACCCTGGGCCCTTGGTCCCGCAGGCCCGCCGGCAAGCGGGTCTCCCAGACGTGCGCCGGCTCCTGGATGTGGTCGTCGGGCGAGACGAGCCGCGGGATGGACATGGTTTCCCCCCGTTCTGACATTTTCAGTAGAATGTCAGAAAGCTCGCGCCGGTGTCAACGGCTCAGACCGGGCTGTACGGCCCCGAGGAGATCAGCTTGCCCCGGACCACGTAGCGCTTGGCGGCACTGCGCTTGGGGTGGCAGGCGAAGATCGTCACGGTGGGCGTGGACGTCGGGTTGGTGATCCAGACGTCGTTCGGGCCCACGATGATGTGGTCGGTGACCTCGTAGATGAAGGTCCCGGTGGCGAGGTGGAACTTGATCTGGTCGCCGGGAGCCAGCAGGTCGATGTCGAGGAACGGCCGGGTGTGGGTCACCCGGTGGCCGGCGAAGACCGCGTTGCCCACCGACCCCGGGAGCGCCGACCCCGGCCAGTGCCCCGGGCCCCAATGGATGGCGTGCTCCTCGATGCCCGAGAAGACCGGGTGCACGAGATTGATCTTCGGGATCACGATCATGCCGAAGGCGGGATGGGCCGTGTCCGGATGCTTGTCGCCGCCGAGGTTCTGGCGCCCGCCGGGCGGGATCGCGTCGTAGACGATCGGCGCCATGGTCGTCGTGGTCGGAGCCGCCGTGGCGGTGGTCGTCGGAGCCGTGACCGTCGTCGTAGGGGCCGGCAGCGCCATGCTCGGCATGTCGAACGACGCTTCCTCTGTCTCGGGCGCCTGGGAGGCGGACACCAGGAACAGCCCGCCGACCAGGAACATGATCACGGCGGCTGGGCTCGTCCGACGAAGTGTCCAGCGAAGATTCATGCGTATTCGGCCCTCTGGGTGCTAAGGCGAGGAGTCCCTCCCGAGTTGTTCGACTCGCGGCTTCCCAACCCCTTCGGGACTGCGGGACCCTTTGTCGGGGAATGCCGGGTTCGCGAGGGGCGCCAGCGGGTTCAGGCTCGGTTCAGCCGCCGGCGGTGACGCTCCTGTTTCCGCAGCAACAGGGAGAATCGCAGGATGCGGGTGTTAATCGTGGAGGACGAGGCGCCGCTGGCCGAAGGCCTGCGTGACGGCCTGGAGGCCGAGGGCTTCGCCGTCGACATCGCCTCTGACGGCCTCGACGGCCTCTGGATGGCCCGCGAGCATCCCTACGCCGCCATCGTGCTCGACATCATGCTGCCCGGCCTCAACGGCTACCGGGTCTGCGCCACCCTTCGCCAGGAAGGGATCTGGACGCCGATTCTCATGCTCACAGCCAAGGACGGCGAGCTCGACGAGGCCGAGGCGCTCGACACCGGCGCCGACGACTACCTCACGAAGCCGTTCTCCTTCGTCGTCCTCCTGGCCCGCCTGCGGGCGCTGATGCGCCGAGGTGTGCCCGAGCGCCCGTCCGTCCTCGAAGCCGGCGATCTTCGGCTCGACCCCGCCACCCGAACGGTGCAGCGCGGCGACGTCGCCGTGGAGATGACGAGCCGCGAGACGGCGCTGCTGGAGTTCCTCCTGCGGCGCCAGGGCGACGTGCTGTCCAAGCAGACCATCCTCGACAACGTGTGGAACGACGAGTTCGAGGGTGACCCCAACATCGTCGAGGTCTACATCCGGCGCCTGCGCAACAAGCTCGACCGGCCCTTCGGGCGGACGGCGATCGAGACGATCCGCGGAGCCGGCTACCGGCTGGCCGCCGATGGCGGCTGACGACGACCGCCCCCGGCGGCGGCTGCGGGCGGTCGGCGGGAGCATCCGGTGGCGCGTCACCCTGGCGGCGGTGGTCGTCGTCGGTCTGGCGCTCCTGGCGGGCGCGGTGGGGATGATCACCCTGCTCCACCGGGCAGAGGAGGACAACGTGCGGACCGCGGCCCGGCTGCGGGCCAACGAGATCGCCGCCGTCCTCGAGACGGGGCAGGCACCCGGAACACTGGCCGTGGACGACGACGAGGAAGTGCTCATCCAGGTGCTCGATGCGTCAGGGAAGGTGGTGGCCTCCAGCCCCAACATGGCCGGCCGGCCGCCGGTGGCCGATGTCCGCCCCGGGCAGGCCAGGCGCATTGACGAGACACCGATCGAGGACGAGGCGTCCGTCGTCGTTGCTCGGGCCGCCCGAGGGCCGTCCGGGACGTTCACGGTTCTCGTGGCCCGCACGATCTCCGACAGTTCGACCGAAGACGTGGCCGATCTGCTCCGGATCGGGCTGCCGCTGTTGCTCGTCCTCGTCGGCTTCACGACCTGGTGGGCGGTGGGTCGGGCGCTCATCCCCACGCTCGGCCGCCTGGAGGAGTCGCAGGCGCGCCAGCGGCGGTTCGTGGGCGATGCCTCCCATGAGCTCCGCTCGCCGCTGGCCAACATCCGGCAACACGCCGAGGTGGCCCTCGCCCACCCGGAGCGGGCCGACACGGCGAAGCTCGCCCGGACGGTCCTCGCCGAGGGCACCCGGATGCAGCGACTGGTCGAGGACCTCCTGCGCCTGGCCCGGGCCGACGAGCGCACGGGTCCCGTCCGCCGAGCGCTTGTCGACCTCGACGACGTCGTCTTCGAGGTTGCCGCCGATCTTCGGCAATCGTCTGCGCTGCGGATCGACACCACCGCCGTGTCGGCGGGTCGGGTCTCCGGCGACCAGACCGAGCTCCAGCGGATGGTGCAGAACCTCGCCGAGAACGCCGCCCGCCACGCCCGGGCGACGGTCGGTTTCGTGCTGCGGGAGGATCCCGCGGGGACGACGACGCTGTCCGTGGAGGACGACGGCCCGGGAATCGCCGAAGCCGACCGGCAACGGATTTTCGAGCGCTT
>JAICGL010000024.1 GCA_025923175.1 Acidimicrobiia bacterium | reverse complement strand
ATCACGACGTTGGTGGCCCCGGTGGCCCGGATTGCCTCGAGGACGCGCTGGTGGCCGACGGCCGGCGTTCCCTGGTTGCGCTCCGGCGGCCCGCCATCACGCCACACCGCCCACCCGTCGGGTGTGGGCCGGTTCTGCGGTTCGTTGAAGATCTCGTACATGACGTTCTGGTCGCCGTTGAACATCGCGGTCAGCGTCTGCCAGTCGCGGATCGTCGCCTCGCTCGGCTGGGCATGGCTGTCCCCGCCGCTCGGCCCCTGGTCCTGGATCGACAGGATGACGTCCAGGCCGTGAGCACGGGCAAGTGCCACTCCGGCGGTGATCCGGTCGAGGTAGGCCAGGGAGTAGAGCGGGTCCGTCGGGTCGAGACCCCGCTGGCTGACCTGGAACCGGATGGTATTGGCCCCCCAGGCCAGGGCTTCCTGCATGGTCCGCTCGTTGACCCGCCTGGCCGCCCATGCCGTCCCGCCCTCCGCGGTCGGGTGGACGAGGCCCACCATGGAGAACCCCACGGGCACGAACGGCGCGCCGTCGCGCAGGAGGCGATTACCGGCCACCCGCACACCGCCGGACGGCGGAGGCTGGGCCTGACCGGAGAAGTGCACGAACGCGCCGCCCGACGCCGTGGGACCCCGGTCAACCGTCACCTGCCGGCCGACGAGGGCGGCCTCCGCCTCGACCACGATGGTCGGGTCGTTCGGCGCCTGGCGCGAGAGCGCGCTGTGGGGGGCGGCCAGCCAGGACAGCTGAACCGCCGCTACCAGCGCGAGTCGCAGCCGGGTGGTTCGCAACACGCTCTCCCGTCCGGGGACAACGGACAAATCGGCTCATAAGGAATTCGTCGGACCTATCCGACATTCCTCCCCAAATGGACCCGGGCTCGAGGAAACGCGAAGAGGCCGCCCTGATCCAGGGCGGCCTCTTCGCTGTGCGGGAGCGCTACTGCTTGGCGTAGTTGCTGGCACCGAACCAGTCGATGACCACCACCGGTTCGTCACCGACGACCCACGCGTCGTGGCCGCTCGGCAGGGAGGTGACATCGCCCGGGCCGGCGACGAACTCCGTGCCGTCGTCCATGAGGACGGCCAGCTGTCCGGAGACGTGGTACTGAAAATGAGGCGCTGTGCAACTGTCCGTGCCGGCGATGGGCTTGACGTCGTTCGACCAGCGCCAACCCGGCTCCAGGATCAGGCGCCCCAGGTCGGAGTCACCGACCTTGAGAATTTCCGCCCGCCCGTTCGGGAACTCCCGAACCTCATCCGCCTTGCCGAAACTCCGATGCTCTGTCTGCTGGGCCATGATGCCTCCTTTGGTTTCCTTTCCGTGTCCGGCCGGTGCTGGATCAACCGGCGACGGTCGCTCCCATCTGCGCCAGGAGCGAGGCGTCCCAGCGTCCGCCGCACCACACCTGATCGCGGGCGATCCGGCCGTCAGGCGCAAGGCTCAGCAGGTGGCAGTGGTGGCCGGCGTGGGGTACGCCGTCCTCCTCCCAGGTGAGGAGATAGGTGATGACCTCACCGCCCGGGATGGGTCGGCGGTCGAACTCTTCGAAGCGGCCGGGATGGGCGAACCACCGCCCGTACTCCTCGGCGATGGCGTCCGGCCCGGAGGCACTCAGACGCCAGTTGGGGACAGTGGCGTCGAGGACGGCGTCCTCGGCGTAGCAGGTGGACGGGATGCCAGTTCCGGTTTCGAGGGCTTTGATGAAAGTGTCGATCGCGCTCATGGCTGCAGAGTCGCATCAGCACCTTGCAGTAGTCCTGCAGACCCGGTGCATGACCACTGCAGGGGCTTGTAGCAGAACCCTGGCAGGCTGTGGGCGTGGGGCTCGGCGAATTGCGGATACGGTTGCTCGGCGGCCTTGCGGTGGACGGGGTGCCCGAACGTGATCTCGGGAGTCGCAAGGCCCGGACCCTGATCAAGGTCCTGGCGCTGGCTCGCGGGAAGCCGGTCGCTGTCGAGCAGATCGCAGACGTGCTGTGGGGTGACGCCCTGCCGGCCCGACCCGGCGAGCAGGTCGGAGTCCTGGTGTCGCGCTTGCGCGGGGTTGTCGGGCCTGATCGCCTGATTCGCTCGGACGCCGGCTACACCCTGCGGGTCGACTGGCTCGACCTCGACGAACTCGACACCCGGGCCGGTGAGGCCGCCGTCCGCCTCGCCGCCGGCCAGTTCGCTGCCGCCCGGGCCGGCGCCGACGCCGCACTGACCGTTGCGCGTGGCCCGCTGCTGCCGGACGAGGAGGGCGAATGGGTGGACACCGGACGGACGGCGACGGCCCGGGCGGTCGCCGCGGTCCGCAGAACGCTCGCCGAAGCAGCAGCAGCCCTCGGCGACCATGGGGCGGCCGCCTCGGCCGCCGAAGTCGCCCTCGACCACGACCCCTACGACGAGGCCGCCTTGCGGCTGCTCATGCGTGCCCACGTGGCGGCCGCCCGCCCCGCCTCGGCGCTGGCCGCATACGCCCGGGTGCGGGAACGCCTGGTGGAGGACCTCGGAGTGTCGCCCGCGTCCGAGACCGAGGCTCTGCACACGTCGATCCTTCGAGGCGAGGAGATCGCGGCGGAGCATCCCGGCCCCAGCTCGGGAGAGAAACCGTCGAGCCTGGTTGGGCGAGACGCCGACCTCTACAGACTCGACGGCCTGCTTGAACGGGCGGCGACAGGCCGGCGTCAGGCGATCGTCATCGAAGGTGAAGCCGGCATCGGCAAGTCCACGCTGATCAGGGCATTTGCGGCCCGGGCGGCCACCGCCGGGTCGGTCGTGCTCGTCGGGGGGTGCGACGCGCTGGGCAGAGACCTCCCGCTCCAGCCCGTGCTCGACGCTCTCGACGCCTATCTCGCGCCGATCGGAGAGGCGGCCGCCGATGTACTCGGGCCGGAGGGCGCCGTGCTGAGCCCGCTGCTGTGGGGCCATGTTCCTGGGCCGGCCGGGCCCACCGTGATGGGCGACGCCGCCTCCGGGCAGGCAGTGCTGTTCGCGGCGCTGGGGGCCGTTCTCGACCGGCTGTCTGAGGGCGGCAGGCCCGTCGTGCTGGTGATCGAGGACATCCATCTCGCGGCGCCGGCCACACTCGAATGGCTCGGCCTCGCCGCCCGGAGGGGACGCCGGCTGCTGGTGGTCGCCACCCGGCGGCCCGAAGGGCCCACCCTGGCGGGTGTCGAAGTGCTGGCCCTCGGTCCCCTCGATCTGGACGCCGCCACCGCTCTGGTGGGCGAGGAACGGGCCGCGGACCTCCATGCCCGCAGCGGCGGCCACCCGCTCTTCCTGGTGGAACTGGCGCATGCCGATGCCGGGGAACTGCCGTCGAGCATCCGTCAGGCGGTGGCGGAAAGGGCCGACCGGCTCGAGGAGGCGGGAGCGACGTTGCGGGCGGCGGCTTCCCTCGGACCCGAGCTGGACCTCGACCTGCTGGCGGCCGTGTTGGGCACGGGGCTCGGAGAGCTTCTCTCCCAGCTGGAGGCGGCTCTGGTCGCCCGCCTACTGGCCGAACGGGACGGGGTCCTCCGGTTCTCCCACGAGCTGGTGCGGGAAGCCCTCGCCGATGCCACAACTGCTCCCCGCCGGGCGTGGTTGCATCGGGAAGCGGCCTCGGTGCTGGCCGCCCGTCCCCGCGCCGACCCGCTGGCCGTGGCCTGGCACGCACGGCGGGGTGGCGACTCCCCGGCGGCGGCGGCCGCTCTGGGTGCAGCCGCCGCCGTGTCGGCCGCTCGTTTCGAGCTCGGTGAAGCCGAACGGCTCCTCGACGACGCCATCGGCCTGGACGACACCGGCGCCCTGCGCATGGCCCGAGCCCGGGTGCGCCTGGCCCGGCTCGACCTGGCCGGGGCCACGGCCGACGCCGACGCGGCGCTGGCCGCCGGCGCCGGCGTCGAGGGTCTCGAACTGGCCGGCTGGGTGGCCTACTACCGGCGCGACCACGACACCGCCCGGCGGTACGCCGACGAAGCCGTCGCCCGATCCGACGACCCCGCCCTTCGGGCCAGCTGCCTGGCCCTCGCCGGCCGCCATCGGCACTCCCGCGGTGAACTGAAGGAGTCGGAGGCATGCCTGGTCCAGGCCGCGGACGGCCCTGCCCCGGTACGGGCCGCCGCCCAGGTCTGGCTCGGGGCGCTCCGCATACATCAGGGCCGCGCCCAGGAGGCCGCCGACCTGGCGGGTCGGGCCTTGCTCGATCCGGGGGCCATCGGGCATCCCTTCGCGCCGTTGCACGGCTTGTTCGTCCGGACCTACTCCGCCGGGCTTGTCGGTCGGCTTGACCTGGCCTTCGCCTCGGCCGCCCAACTCGGCACCGTCGTTGCCGACCAGAGGCAGCAGGCCGCACGATTCCAGCCGATCGTGCACAACATGCGGGGCTGGCTGCTGGGGACCGTGGGCCAGTGGTCCGCCGCCGGCGAAGCCGGTGAGGCGGCGCTCGCACTCGCAGCCGACGTTGGCTTCGGCGAACCGCGCGCCCACGCTGCTCTCGACCTCGCCGAGGGTCGCCTGCGGGCCGGCGACCATGCCGGCGCCGCCGACCGGCTGGAACAGGCGGCGGCCATCGCCGCGGACGACCACGTCTCGATGGCCTGGCACCAACGGCAGCGTCTGGCCTGGCTGCGAGGTCGCCTGGCCCTGGCCACCGGCGACCGGGTCGCGGCGGCCACCGAGGCGGCCTGGTTGACAACCGACGCCGTCGACCGGGGAACCCGACGCTACGAACTGTTGGCCCGGGTTCTTTCCGTCCTGGCCGAAGGCGTCATCGACCCCCACGCTGTGGCGCCGGTGCTGGATGAACTCGAACGGATAGCCGCGCCCGAGGTGTGGTGGGTCACTGCTCAACTCGCTGGCGCCGGAGGGGTGGACCGTTGGTGGGCGGATGCCGAACGGCGGCTGGGAACACTCGTGTTGTCAGCGGGGAAGGTTCCCGACCTCGACGCCGACGCCGTGGGTCGTGTCCTCCGAGCCGAACTGGACCGTCTGGCCGGTCCTCACTGAGGGACCCGTAGCGGCGACCTCGCCCTGGGCGGGCCGGCACTTGCCCCCCTGATGTATCTCACAGAGCGACGAAGCCGAGTTCCGGGGCCAGGCCGAGCCGCACTTGCGCGAACGTCTCGAAGCGGCCCTCGGACACAAAGCCCTGTTGCTTGAGCACGGCGATGTCGCGGAAGTGCCGCTCGAGGCGGCTTCCTCGATGGATGGCTGATGTGCCGGCGATCGCGAACGCCGCCTGCACCGCGCCGACGCTGGCGTCGATCGCCTGGACCGACGCCAGTAGCAGCTCCGCCCGGTCCTCCAGCCCGAGGTCGTCGCCATCGACAGTGCGCCGCCAGGCTTCGGCGATCCGATCGTGCAGGTAAGCCCGGGCCGACCGCAGCGCACCTTCAGCCCGCCCGAGCTTGGCCTGCACGGCGCCCCGGTCTCGGAGGGTCGTGGCCGACGAGAACGGCGTCTTTCCTTTGGCCAGCGTGACGACTTCGTCGATGGCGTCTCGGGCGATGCCGAGGGCTACGGCGGGAATGTACGAGGCGACGAGGAGCATGGCAGGCCCGCGGTACAACGGCCCGTCGTATCGAGGCCCGGGCGTGTGGTCGATCCCGATGCGGAAGGTCCGCCGCTCGGGGACGTACACGCCGTGGAGCTCGACGTCGTTCGAGTCCGTGCCTCGCATACCGACCGTCTCCCAGCAGCGGACGATGGCGACGTTGGCGGCGGGGAGGAACGCGGCTCGCGTTACAGGTGTGCCGTCCACGGTCTCGTCCGGGCACACGGCGGTGACCCACACCCAGCTGGCGTCGGACACGTTGGAGGCGAAGCTCCGCCGACCGGACAGCCGGAAGCCGCCCCGTTCCCGCGTGGCGTCCATCGGCACCGGGAAGGACACAGCCAGGAGCTGGTCCGGCCCGTCGCGGTAGATCTCCTCGACGGTCTCGTCGGGCAGACGTGAGCACCACCAGGCACTCGACCCGGCCGCCTGGAGCACCCAGGCCGCGGCGGCGTCGTGGCGGGCGAGCTCCTCTTGGGCCCGGGCGTAGGTCAGGGGATCCAGCTCCGTACCGCCGAGGGAGCGGGGAACGTAGAGGCGAAAGAAGCCGCAGTCACGGAGCGCCTGCACGGACGCTGCCGGCAGGCGGGCGTCTTGGTCGGCCTGTGGCGCGTGATCCCGCAGAAGCGGCCCGATCCGTCGCGCCTTGGCGATCGGATCGAGGGTGGGCGTTGCCGTCGTTCTCACGGTCATGCTGGCCTCTCCTCGACCTTGGGCGCATAGTCGGCGATGTGGCGGACTGTCTCCGGTTCCCACTCGCCGCAGCAGGTGTAGCGGTGCTCGGTGATATGACCACCGTCGAGACGGAACAGGTTGGACAGCCGGCACACGACGGACGGGTGCTCCCCGACACGAATCGGGGCGCCGTGCATCTCGATGAGGAGCATCACGCCGTCCTCGGCCGCCACCGTGTGGCGCTCGACGACCGTCCAGCGGTACTTGCCGCTCCACTCCTCCCGGTACTCCTGCAGCACGCGATCGGCGCCTTGGTACTGGTAATGCCAGCCGGGCACCGAGGCGTCGTAGAGCACGTTCGGGTTGAGGTGCTCCTCCATGCCGTCCCAGTTCGCGGTGCCGATCCGCTCGAGGAACTCGGCCACTGCGGTGGGCAGGGCGATCTCCTGTGTCGTGGTCATGGTTGACCTCCTTTCGCCAACCCATTGGGCGCCACATCGCTCGTGGCGACGCCACAGCCCGTCTGGCGATCGGCGAGAGAGCAGACTGTGGGAATGAGCAGGGCGGCGGACGCAGGCATGGAGGCGTCCTTCGTGGGTCGGGGTCGGGAGTTCGACGCCGTCGAGACCGCGCTCCGCGCCGCCGTCCGAGGACAGGGCCCCGGTGTGCTGGTGATCGGCGAGGCCGGCGTGGGCAAGACCCGCCTGGTCGCCGAGCTGGCGGCGACGGCGCGCCGGGACGGCATGCGGGTCGTGTGGTCCTCGGTGTCGGAACCCGCCGCCACCCGGGCGCACGGCCATTGGGCGCAAGTACTCCGAATCCTGGCGGCGTCGTTCGAGCGGCACGTCTTGGTCGACGAGCTCGCCGGCGACGCCGAGGAGCTGACCCGGCTCGTGCCCGACCTTCGATCCGGCCTGGAGTTCGCCGCTCCGGGCGATCCCGAGGGCGACGATCCCCGCTTTCGCATGTACGACGCGGTCGCTTCGTTCCTTCGGCGAGCAGCGGCACGGGAGCCGATTGCCATCGTGCTCGACGATCTCCACGCCGCCGATCTCGGGACGCTGCGGCTGCTGCAGTTCCTGCTCGGCGAGACCCGCGACGACGCCATCGCCTTGGTCGGGACCGCTCGGGACCCGGACACCGAGGCACTGCCCGGAGATGTCGCTGGTGCGCTCGTGGAGCTGGCGCGCACCCTTCCTACCCTGCATCTCGGGGGCTTGGACCGCCCGGCCGTCGAATCGCTGATGGCCCAGATCGTGGGCGACGACACCGCGGCGCAGCTCGCCGCCGACATCCATCGCCGCTCGGGTGGCAACCCGCTCTTCGTGGGTGAGCTCGCCCGCCTGCTCGCCGCCGATCCCCGCCGGCTCGACCACCGGACGCTTCCCGCCACCATCCGGGCTCTGCTCGAACGCCGTCTGGCGCGCGTCCCGCCCGAAGCCCTCGAGGTCCTCCGCGCTGCCGCTGTGGTCGGTGAGGAATTCGCGGTGCCCCTCGTCGAGCGCGCCGCCAGCAAGACGCGGACACAGATCCTCATAGCCCTCGATGCGGGCGCTCGCGCCCACCTCGTCGTCGAACTCAGCGGCCTCCGGTTCGGGTTCACGCACGCCCTCATCCGCGACGCGCTCTACGACCAACTGGCGCTACCGGTCCGGGCACAGGCCCACCGAGCCGTGGCCGAGACGCTGGAAGCCTCCGGAGGCACGGAGGCGCCGCTGGCCGAGCTCGCCCACCACTTCCTCGCCGGGTCACCAGCCGTGGAGGACGGCAAGGCGGCGCTCTACGCCGAACGAGCCGGGCATCGAGCCGCCGAGCAGTTCGCCTACGAGGACGCGGCCAGGCACTTCCGCAACGCCCTCTCAGGGCTCGACCTGGCCGGTGCCGACACCTCCCGCCGGATCCCACTGCTCCTCGTGCTCGGTGAGGCGTCACTCCGCAGCGGCGACGTGGGCGGCGCGCGCAAGGCTTTCGTGGGCGCCGCCGAGCACGCCCGGCGAGCCGACAGTCCGGAGTCCCTCGCCCGGGCCGCGCTCGGGCTCGGCTCCGGACTCGACGGGTTCGAGGTCCGCCTGTTCGACCATGCGCAGCTCACGCTGCTCGAAGACGCGCTGGCCCTGTTGCCGCCGGAGCCCTCCGGCCTCCGTGCGTGGGCTATGGCGCGGCTCTCGGTCGCCCTGACCTTCGCCGAATCTGGCCCCAGACGGCTCCAGTTGGCCGAGGGCGCGGTCGGCATGGCCCGCGCCACCGAGGACCCACGCGCCCTCGCCTACGCCCTGGCTGCTCGGTGTGATGCAACGGCCGGACCGGAACACGTCGACGAGCGGCTCGAGGCGGCCACGGAGATCACACGTCTCGCGGAGCTGGTCGGCGATCGGGGGATTGAGCTTCTCGGGCGCCGCAACCGCCTCATCGCACTCCTCGAGAGCGGTGACATCGCCGGTGTCGACGCCGAGATCGGCCGCTACGAGCTGGTCGCCGATGCAATCGGCCAGCCCCTCTACCAGTGGTACGTGCCGCTGTGGCGCGGGATGCGGGCGTTGATGGACGGCCGGCTCGACGCAGCCGTGGCGCACCAGCGTGACGCCGCGACCATCGGGGAGCGTGCCGGAAGCCACAACGCCGCGCTCAACGCCGACGTCCTTGCCTGGAACACGCTGAGGGAAGAAGGCCGGGCGCAAGAAGCCGCTGACCGCCTCCGGCAGCAACTTGCGCTGGCCGACGGCATCTACGGCGAGGACTTCTGGGTCGCACTGGTCACGCCCCAGGTGCACCCAGCGCAGGCGAAGGCGGCGCTTGACCGGTTCGTCGCTGGCGGCTTCGCCGAGTTCCCCCGTGACGCCGTCTGGCTCGCGGCGATGACCTACGCCGCCGAGACGTGCGGCCACATCGGCCACACGGCGGCGGCCGAATGCCTCGATCAATTGATCCGGCCGCATCACACGCGCTTCGCCGTGGACGCCATCGGCGCCGCCTGCTACGGATCCATGGCCCGCCCCCTCGGCATTATCGCCGCCGTCCTCGATCGGCGCGTCGATGCGACTGCCTGGTTCGACGAGGCCCTGGAGGTCCATCAGGCATGCGGCGCCTCTGCGCTCGCGGCCAAGACGCTGCACGACCTCGGTTCCTCGCTCTTATCCCTCGGCGACGAGCCGGCGGGCCGAGCCGCGCTGGAGGAGGCAAAGGCGCTCTACCAGGCTTTGGGCATGGACCGGCGTGCGTCGTTCGTCAATGCGGGGACGGCGCCATCAGAGTCGGGCAACGTGTTCCGACTCGACGGTGAGTATTGGACGCTTATCTATGGCGGGAGAACGGCCCGGGCTGCCGACAGCAAGGGACTGCGAGACATAGCCACGCTCCTCGCGCGCCAGGGGCGCGAACTGCACGTCGCCGACCTCATCGCCGCGACCGGCCCACCACCCGCGCTGCCGGACGTGCTCACGCGCACCGCCGTGCTGCGGAGCGGGCCCACCGACGCCGTGATCGACGATCGAGCCCGCGCCACCTACCACGCGCGCCTGGTCGACCTCCGCGATGAGCTGGAGGACGCCGAGGCCAACGCCGACATCGCCCGTGCCGCGACAGCGAGAGCCGAGATGGACGCCATCGCCAGCCAGCTCGCAGCCGCCCTGGGACTCGGTGGCCGCGGCCGCGCCACGGGCGACCCAGCGGAACGGGCGCGCAAAGCCGTCACCCAACGGATCCGCAACTCGCTCAAGCGGCTCGGCGAAGTGCATCCCGAGCTGGCGGCGCACCTCGACCGGTCGGTCCGTACCGGCCGCTTCTGCACCTACCGGCCCGAACACCCCGTCGAGTGGTCGCTATAGCTCACGGCGACCAGATGCCGGCACTCCCCGGCGCGACCCAGGGCGGGTTGTACTCCCAGTGCCACGGTTCGCGGCGTGGCAGGTCAGCGCCTATTTCGGTCCCTGCCGAGGGCAGGCTGCAACCCAACTGCAACCCGACCAGCCGAACGGGAGCGGACGCAGGCGTACAGTCGTGGACACGACCTCGGTCCTTTAGCCGAAGACCTGGTAGTCGAGGCCGAGGTCGGCGGCGCCCTGGCGGAGGAGCGGGGTGTCGATGGTCACGGCCACGGCGCCGCCGATCAGCACCGCCACGGCCAGCGTCTCGGCGTTGATCATGTTGAGCAGGCGGCGAACCCGAAGCCCGAGCATGACGGGGACCGTCGTGCGGGGATGGATCATGCCGATATTCCGAGGGAGGTCGGCCAGCGCCCGGAGCACTTGGCTTCTGACCTCGGGCTCCAGTGCTTGCAGGAGACCCGACAAAGACCCTGTTCCCGATCCCGCCGTCAGCGCCCGACCGAGCCGGTAGTAGCCGCAGCTCGTGGCGTAGAGGCCCCCGGTTTCGAGTTCCCGGGTCAGTGGCAGTGCGGCGGTCCCGGCCAGTACGTCGAAGAGCAGTCGGTCGTCGACGACCACCGGCACGAGCGTGAGGTCCCTACTGGTTGGCGAGGTCAGGGTCTTCCGCCGCGATTTGGGCGATCGCCGCGTCATATCCGCCGCCCCGAAGCCATTCCGAGATGATCGCCCTGGCTTCGGGCGGGATGGTCGGCTCGAACCGGCCCGCCTGGGCGGGAATCTCGCCCATCTCAACCGCGCGACGCCGCGCCCGCTCCACAACCGCCGCGAAGTCGGGGTCGAGAGGAAGTTGAGTCGCCATTCCTTAAACGTACCCCGGCGCCCGTCCGTCCGACGCTCACTTGGGTGCGGCGTCGTCGCCGAGGATAAGACGGGCGACGGTGAGCGCCGCCTGCTCGTCCATGGACGGAAGGACGTGACTGTAGACGGGGGAGCCCCTCCCGCCCGCCGGTCGCCAGGTACTGCCGGGCCTGCTGATATGCCACCGTCCTGCCGACGCGCAGTAGAGCGGCGGCCTCGACGACCGTCAGAAAGGGAGCCCCGGGAGCTCCGGGGTTGGACTCAGGACCACGTCGCCTACCTGCTCGCCCAGTACCTCGGCCAACAACTCCCCAAGGCCAGCATCTCGGCCATCGAGCGGTGGAGAGCGACCGGCGGCGGGAGTTCGACGCCCAGGAGCTCGTCGCTTTCGCCCTCACCTTCGACCTGCCCATCGTCTGGTTCCTCCTCCCCCCGCCCGCAGCCGACGAGTACCAGCTCGCCGGCACAGAGCGCAGCGTCCTCCATCTCGTCCGGCTCCTCTTCGGCCGCGACCGAGACCTCCACGACCTCCGCCTCCGCTTCGCCCAACTGAAGCCGAACTGGTTCTCCTCCGACCCCAACGCCGGCGAGCGGGTCATGGAAGAAGCCTCCGACTTCCCCGAGGACCTCACCTGGAACCACTTCGAACGGGCCCGCCAAGAAGCGCTCCTCGCCCTCGTCGACCAGGACGCCAGCGAGATCGAACAGCTCGTGAGCGAACTCTCCGGGATCCTGGCCAAGTTCGACCAGTTCTCCCGCCAGACGTACTGCGAAACCCATCCCAAGAAGGTCTACCGGGACATCTCCAACTCGATCCTCGGCCAGCGGATCTTCCGGGTCCTCCCCGACCTCGAGGCCGAAGACCCCGACCGCTACACCTTCCTCCGCACCGTCCTCCTCGACGCCGGCCCCGCCCTCGAAACCGCAGTCGACCTCGACGACCAGGAAACCGTCGACCGCCTCGCCGCCTTCTTCGACCGAGTCGAGGAACGCCTCCGCAGCGAACCCTGACCGCAGGCGCATCCCAAGGAGCGCCGCCACCGACGGGACGAACCGCTCCCCCGCGACCGGGCCCTCATCGTCCGCGGCGCGGTCGTTATCCCGACTGTCGGCCGCCGCGTAGAGCACACCGGAATCGACGACGATCGCACGTCCCCGACCATGCCGGCGGCGGTGGTGATGAGTTCCTCTACTTACTCACCGCTAGAAGGCAATCACGGGGAAGTCCGGTTCGACACCGAGATATACCTGGCCGAAGGTCCCGTAGCGTTGCTCGGAGGCGAACACGTGATGTCTCATCGTCTGGACGTCCCGGAAGCAACGTTCCAGGGGGCTGTTGGCTCGAAACGCCGTTGTTCCCGCGATGCCGCAGGCGAGCTCCACCGCCTGAACGGCGCTGCTCATGGCGTGGGCCATTCCGAGCTGCAGGTCCGCTCTCTGCTCGAGCGAGTGGGGCGCCCCGTCGAGGCATCGCTGCCACGCTCGGCTGAGGGTGTCGAGCAGCAACAGGCGCCCGGAGCGCAGGATCGCTTCGGCTCGGCCCAGCTGGCTCTGTGCCGAGGCGCGTTCCTTGAGCAGGCCGCTCGACGCCACCGGGGTCTTGTTCCGGGCGAGCTCCGTGACCTCGTCGAGAGCTCGTCGGGCCACCCCCAGCATCGGTGTCGGGATGCCGGCCGCCGCAGTGCCCACCACCGGCATTCGATACAGCGGGCCTCGATAGTGCGATCCGGGCTCGAACTCCGGCTCCATGGGAAAGGTCCTGGACTTCGGTACGTACACGTCATTCACGGAGATGTCGTGGCTGCCCGTGCCCCGCATTCCCATGACATTCCACGTATCGAGGATCTCGCACTCCTCGCTCGCGAAGTAGACCATGCGCATCTCGGGCTCGCCCGTAGCCGAGTCCTCGTCGACCAGGACCGTCGAGGAGATCCAGTCGGCGTCATGGCAGTTGCTGACGAAGGGAGCTCGGCCGGAGATGCGGTAGCCGCCGTTGGTCGACGTCGCGCTGAGCGGGCGGCCGAACTGGGCGGCGATCAGGGCGTCCGGTCCGTCGCAGTAAATCTCCTCGGCTCCTTCGTCGGGCAGGCGGCAACAGAAGAAGGCCCAGTCCAGAGGGTTCTCCAGGGTCCACGCCGCCGCAGAGTCGTGGCGACCGACTTCCTCACCGATGAGGGCGCGGGTGACGGGGTCGGTCTCCAACCCTCCGAGCGAACGGGGGGTTGCCATCCGCAGGAGGCCCGCCTCTTTCAGCGCTTTCAAGACCGGAGCGGACAGGCGGCGTTCCCGCTCGGCTTCCTCGCTGTGCTCCCGGATGATCGGAGCGATGTCGCGGGCGGCGTCGAGGAGTGACGTGTCGGACAGGAGTACGGTCATCGCGCTCACCTCCGGGTCGCGGGAGCGATGTTCTGGTTGACGTGGAAGAGGTTGTGCGGGTCGTAGACGGCCTTCACGGCGGAGAGCCGCTCGTAGTTGGCCCCGTAGTTGTCGGCGGCTCGATGGCCGTCGTCGTCGGACATGAAATTGATGTAGCCCCCAACGCTTCCGGAGTGGGGGTGGATAGCGGCGTAGTAGTCCCGCACCCACTTGGTGTTGGTCTCGTTGTCGGCCGGGTCCGGCCAGATCCCAACTATCACCGGCGCAAAGGTCTTGTCCCGGTGTCCGAAGGCGGTCTCGTCGGTGCCGACTCGCTGGGCCGCGCCGTTGATCGGGTGGAGGTGCATGGACGAGGTCACGTTCGGCGTCCTCTTGCCGTGTTCGACGTGAGCCGCGATCGCCTCGTCGGTGAGCTCGGTGGCGAAGTCCGCCTTCCAGTAGTTCTGCATGCCCTTCGGGACGAGATCATCGAAGGCGCTCTGCAGGGCCGGGAACGGCATCACCTCGACGAACTCCGCCTTCACCTCGGCGGCGTCGCGCAGTGGCCGGAGCACCCGCTCGGCCTCCTCATGAGGACCGTTCCAGCACGTGACCAGCACGCAAAACAGGTCGCCGACCCGGTCCTCGGGGATGAACGGCAGGGGCGGCGAGATCTGCCAGCCGAAGAAGCATCCGAGCTGCTCGGGTGCCTCGGTGATGTAGGAGCGGTAGCACTCCAGGACCGCCGTGGCATCGTCGAAGTCGTAGAACAGCGGGCCGCCCACGACGTCACCGACCTCGTGGAGCTGGAACTCGAAGCTGGTGACGACCCCGAAGTTGCCGCCCCCGCCCCGCAGCGCCCAGAACAGATCCTCGTTCTGGTAGTCGCTGGCCGTGACCTGCCGGCCATCGGCGAGCACGACATCGGCCGAGAGCAGGTTGTCGATGGAGAGCCCCAGGCTGCGGGTCAGATAGCCGATGCCGCCACCTAGCGTGAGGCCCGCCACTCCGGTCGTGGAGACGACTCCGCCGGGCGTGGCCAGACCGAACGGGTAGCTCGCGTGGTCGACGTCGCCCAAGGTGGCGCCGCCCCCGACCCGGGCGATCTTCTTGGCCGGGTCGACCTGCACGCTCTTCAAGGGCGAGAGGTCGATGACCAGTCCGTCGTCCACCGTCCCGAATCCGGGAACGCTGTGGCCCCCACCCCGGATGGCCAGGTCGAGGCCGCGGTCGCGGGCGGCGGCGATCACCGCCATCACGTCGGCCGAGTCCGTGCACTGGACGACGGCGTGGGGCCTGCGGTCGTGCATGGCGTTGTAGACGGCGCGGGCGTCGTCGTAGTCGGGATCCGAGGCGGTGATGACGCGACCCCGCACCGTCTCGGTCAGTGCCTTGATCGTGTCGTTCATGGCGTGCTCCTCTGCTCGATTTCGCCGAGGATGCACGCGCCGGCGTTCCGTAAGCGTTCCCTCTCAGCTGGAGTCGTTCAGAAGACCGGTTGCCGCCCGGAACGCAGGGAGATCGTGGCCCGAAGGGATGGTCTCGACGAGGTCCCCGAGCTGCTCCCGCAGCGCCTGATCGGGGTATCGACTGGCCAAGGAGTGGAGAGCCCGGAGCTCCAACCAGCCCGCCCCTTGCCCGTCGGCCACCTCGACAGCTCTCCGCAGCGACTCGGCGGCTTCGGATGCTCCGCTGCGATACGCCAGCTCACCGACGACTCGCCACAGCTCGGCCTCGAGATAGCGCTGGTTGCGGCGGGCTGACAACGAGAGCGCCTCGCGGGTTGCGGCTCGTCCTTCGTGGAGTTCGCCGGTCATGCCACGAGCGCGAGCGAGAAGCAGGAGCGTGTAGGTGAGGTGGAGGCTCTCCCCTTCGGTGCGTGAGCGCGCCACCGATTGCACGATCCGCTCGATGCCCCCAGGCGACCCCTCGCAGACGTCCAGCCAGCCCCGGAGGGCCTCTCCGACGATCATGAGGTAGCGCATGGGAAGACGCTTCCCCAGGAGCTCAGCATACCCGAGCAGCTCGGCGAGGCGGACGAGATCCTCCGATTCGGCGGCGATGATCGCCGCGTAGGTGAGGACGTACCACCGCGTCATGAGATGATCGAGATCGACGGCCAGTTCTAGAGCACTTCGGGCTCTCGTATCGGCCCGGCCGGCGTCTCCCGCCCACAGGTCGACCCAGGCCAGGCGGACGAGACAGACCGCCTTCGGGTCCTGGGCATACAACGCCAGATGCTCGTGGCGATGGGACAGGTCATAGGTGTCGATGGCGCCTTCGAGGTGCTGACGGGCCCTCGCCAGAGCACCCCGCCAGCAGGCACTCACGCCGAGGAGATCCTGGCCGGCAGGCTTCGCGATCGGATCATGACTCTCAGGGT